>NZ_JBXWZQ010000205.1:0-15501 GCF_059432795.1 Nitrococcus sp.
CGCTCGGCATCGTCTATGTGCTGATCCGTGATTCGATCCCGTTTTTCGAGCAGGTTTCGCTCCTTGACTTTCTCACCGATACGCAGTGGACGCCGGTTTTCGAAAACGCGCGCTTCGGGGTGATGACGCTCGTCTCGGCCACGCTGACAGTAGCCGGAATCGCGCTCGCGGTGGCCGTCCCCGCGGGGCTGGGGTTGGCCATTTTCCTTAGCGAGTATGCCAATCCGCGGTTGCGCGAGACGGTCAAGCCCTTCCTGGAGCTGCTGGAGGGCGTGCCCACCGTCGTATACGGCTTCTTCGCGCTGCTTTTCCTCACCCCCCTGTTGCAGAGCTTTATTCCGGGGCTTGCCGGTTTCAACCTGCTCGCCCCGGGTCTCGTGATGGGCATCATGATCCTGCCCTATACGGCGTCGGTCAGCGAGGATGCCATGCGCAATGTGCCCATGGGGCTGCGTGAGGCGGGCTATGCGCTGGGTTACTCCCGTTTCCGGGTGGCCCGCCCAGGTGGTGATTCCCGGCGCCCTTTCCGGTATCACGGCGGCCTTCATCCTCGGGATGTCGCGCGCCGTGGGGGAGACCATGGTGGTGGCCATCGCCGCCGGACAGAATCCCAATTTCGGCTTCGACCCGTTGGAGGGCGCGGCCACCATTACGGCCTACATCGTACAGATGGCGATGGGCGACCTGCCGCATGGTTCCATCGCCTATCAGTCGGTCTTTGCCGCCGGGCTGGTGTTGTTCCTGATCACCCTGCTATTCAATCTCATCGGCTTTTACCTGCGCCGGCGTTTTCGGGAAGTGTACTGATGGCTAGCTCATTGTCCGCCAACCAACAGACCGATCCGGCGCGTATCGTCGCCGCGAATCGCCGCACCGACGTGACCATGGCCGGTATCGGCATTGTGGTGCTGGTTATCGCCACCCTCCTGCTTGCGGGCGTGTTTATCAGCCTGTTCGTCAGCGGCTGGGAGCGGTTGGTCAATCCGGATTTTTACACTCAATTCCCGTCGCGTCATCCGGAGGAGGCGGGCATCATCTCGGCGATCGTCGGTACCAGCCTGGTGATGCTGGTAACGGCCGCGATCGCCATTCCCCTCGGGGTGGCGGCGGGACTCTACCTGGAGGAATACGCGCCCAAGAACTGGCTGACGGACATCATCGAGATCAACGTGAGTAACTTGGCGGGCGTGCCGTCCATCATCTATGGGCTGCTGGCGCTCGGATTGTTCGTATACGCCTTCAACCTGGGCGAGACCATTCTTACCGCCGGTCTGACGCTCGCGCTGCTGATCCTGCCGGTGATCATCGTCGCCACGCGAGAGGCCGTGCGCGGCATTCCCTTGGAGCTGCGCGAGGCCGCCTATGGCTTAGGCGCGGACAAATGGCAGGTGGTGCGGATGTACGTCCTGCCGGCGGCGCGGCCCGGTATATTCACCGGTGTCATTGTTGGACTGGCGCGCGCGATCGGCGAGGCGGCGCCACTCATCACCATTGGCGCGCTGACGTTCATCGCCTTTTTGCCGCCGATGCCCCTCCAGTCCGAGCCACCGTTCATCAATTTCGATTGGCTTACCAGCCCATTCACCGTCATGCCCATCCAGTTGTTCAACTGGGTTTCGCGCCCGCAGGCGGAGTTTCACGTCAACGCCGCTGCCACGGGGGTGGTGCTGATGGTGATGACCCTGACGATGAATGCGCTGGCCATCTATATTCGCTTGCGCCTGCGCCGGCTGCAGCGCTAATGGAAGGCGGAGCATTGGAAAAGGGAAGGAGGGGCATTGGAACTATGCCGAAAGGCTCAACAACCCAAGCAAAATTACTCATGAACGAGATGACATCCTCCCCCAAGACGCCTGGCAAAACGACTCCGAATGTCCGAGCCGACCCGGACTCGGCGCCCGCCTTGCGCGCCGAGGTCCGTGCGCTGGACTTTTGGTACGGTGCGACCCAGGCGCTGAAGTCGGTCAGCATGGCGGTCGTGGACTGCAAGGTCACCGCGGTCATCGGGGCCTCCGGTTGCGGCAAGAGCACTTTGTTGCGTTGCTTTAACCGCATGCACGATCTCTACCCCGGCAACCGCTATGCCGGCGAGATCCGGCTCTATCCCGAGGACCGCAATCTCATCGAGATGGATCCCGGGATGGTGCGGCTGCGCATCGGCATGGTGTTCCAGAAACCCAATCCGTTTCCGAAATCGATTTTCGAGAATGTGGCGGCCGGTCTGCGTGTGCGCGGCATCAACGGCAAAAACACGCTCTATGAGCGCGTCGAACAAGCGCTGCGCAGCGCCGCGCTATGGGATGAAGTTAAGGACCGCTTGCACGATTCGGCCTACGGCCTGTCAGGGGGCCAACAGCAGCGGCTGTGCATCGCCCGTGCGCTCGCCCCGCAGCCGGAGATTCTGCTGCTCGATGAGCCGACTTCGGCGCTGGACCCTATCGCCACCGCCAAAATCGAGGATTTGTTCACCACGCTGCGCGATACCGTCACGGTGGTCATCGTTACGCACAACATGCAGCAGGCAGCACGCATTTCCGACTTCACGGCCTATATGCACCTGGGCAAGCTCGTGGAATACGATGTCACCGACAAGCTGTTCACCACGCCGCAAAACTCGATGACCAATGCCTATATCACCGGCCGTTTCGGCTAATGCCCTGTAAGAAGGAAGGCTCATGAGCGAGAAACACACCCTGCGCGTGTTCGACGAGGACTTGAAGGCGTTGCGAGACGACGTGATCCAGCTCGCCATTCACGTCAGTGAACAGCTGAACAGTGCGGTGACGGCGTTGACCAGCGGGGATGTCGAGACCGCGCGCACCGTCATCGAAAGCGACGCGCACGCCGACGCCTTGCAGGATCGCATCAACCAGCACAGCGCTCGCACACTGGGGCGTCAGCAGGCCATGGCGGAGGACCTGCGCGCCATTCTGGCCGCCGCGCGGATCGCGCCGCATCTTGAGCGCATCGGCGATTACGCCAAAAACACTGCCAAGCGCGCGCTGCGTCTGAGCGGTTCCGTCGATGCCGAGCTCGCCGCGCAGCTCAAGTGGATGGCCACCCGCATCCAGTCCATGCTGCGCCGCGTCATGAAGGCCTATACGCAACACGACGCCGAGGCGGCCAATGTCGCCTGGACGGACGACGCCGAGTTGGATGCCGTCTATGCGAATCTATTCAAGCACTTGCTTGGGCTGATGCGTGATGACAGCCGGTACGTCGCCGACAGCACGCAACTGTTGTTCATCGCCAAGGGGCTAGAACGAGCCGGGGACCACGTCACCGATATCGCCGAAGAGGTGTATCTGATGGTGGCCGGCAAGCCCATGCAGGGTCAACGGCCCAAGGTGAGCGAGCCTGGATGAGCGCGCTCGACCCCGGCTAGGGAAACGTCTCCACGAAGAAACGCTTCAGACGGTATTGCCAGGTAACGATCCAGTGCGGTGCCCCGGCACCGGTGCCCGCCGGCTCCACGCTCGGATGTTTGCCGGCCACCTCCTCGAGCAGCTGAGTCTGATTCGGCTCGAGATCAACGAAGAACACATGCCTTCCGTTGTTCAGCGCGTCCTCGAAACGTTTGAAATGCACGTTGGGCGTTTCGATGCCCCGCAGCCCGCCTTCCCATGCGAAAAACCCGAGCGCGATGACGGCGAGGAAGACGAACGGTATCCAGCCCGCGCCGGTGTTGGTCCAGCCCGCGAAATGGGCGAGCGCGAGCACGAGAACGGCCGCACCTAGACCGACCGCCGCTCCGATGAGCGTGGAATGGACGATGTCCCGCTTCATGAGGGAGACCACCTTGTGGAGATGGTGGTGCTGATGAGCACTGGCGTCGTCCAGGGTCAGTACGTGAACCTGAGGTTCGACCACGCCCCGGCGTTCGAGGTCTTCCTCCAGGCGCTCCAGATCATCGAGATCGTCGCTGATGAAAAAATGCCGTGTCGTTTTCATGAGTTAGCTTTCCCGGCGATTTTCTTGGTAGTCCGATTCGCCCGCCGATCATGCGACGCTCGCGCAGACGATCCTCTCCGATCAAGAGCACCGACAAAAGAGCGGATTAACGAAATTATAGTCTGGGCAAGCGCTTTCGCCGTGCCGGTTCGCGCGGCGCGGCGCGGCGCGCACGGCGTTCACAGAACCGGGATTCTGAGATCAACGGCACAGATCGGCAGCTAGCGGCCTTTTTTAGCTCATGGCGGGTCCTGTGACAGCGCCTCGAGCGCGCCGTGGCTCAGGCCGATGGGGCATGCCCGGCCTCGTCGCGGCGGTGTTGCGTGGCGGGGCTTCCCGGCAGCCAACGCGGCAGGCTCCGCGCGAGTTCACGATCGCCGTGGGTGCGGATATCCCCGCGCTCCAGTGCCCGGCGTAGGTCGCGATGACCGACCCAGGCTTCGGTCAGGGTGCGCACGTCCATGGTCAGCCACAGGTCGGGCTCGAAGCCCGGATCGTTGAGGCAGAGAGCGACGCTTCCCGGCTCGATCACGAGCCCCCAACGGCGCTTGCCCTTGGGGGCATCAGTGAAGGTAAGCGCAATCACCCCGTGGCGCCGTGGCAGGGCATCAATACGCAGATTGCGCCGCATGTCCCACATGAGCAGACCGACGTCGAGGTGCTCACGGCGGAACTCATCTTGAATCCATTCGTCGCCCCACCGCGCCAGGCTCATGACGATGGGCAGCAGCGCCCATCCCGACTCGGTGAGACGGTAACCGCCCTCGCGGCCGCGGCTGACGACACCAGCGGCGCGCAGCGTTGCCAGCCGCTCGGAGAGCACGGTGCGCGAGATCAAGGGCACCCCCCGATGGATCGCGTTGAAGCGCTCGCTGCCGTACAACAGCTCGCGCACGATCAGCAAAGTCCAGCGCTCACAGAGTATCTCCGCGGCGCGTGCCAATGGGCAGAACTGGCCGTATCCGCGCATGCGGGGACTATAACGCGGGCTCCGGGGCAGCGGCCAGTACGGATTCCGTACTTGTCGGGAGGGGCTGGAATTGGACAATCGTTGCCGTACGGCCGACGCAATCTCAGGAGGTCATGTCATGTCGAAGCCCATGATTGCCGTGCATGGCGTGCTCAGCTATTTGGTGTTCTTGGGCACATTCGTCTATCTGATCGGGTTTCTCGCCGGCAGCGGCGTGCCCAAGGGCGTGGATAGCGGTCCCGCCGTGGCCTGGCCGGTGGCGCTTGCCGTTGATCTGGCACTGATCGCCTTGTTTGGTCTTCAGCACAGCGTGATGGCGCGCGCCGGTTTCAAGCGCTTCTGGACACGGTTCGTGCCCGAGCCGGCGGAGCGCAGCACCTACGTATTGGTCTCGAGCCTGGCGTTGATCGTGCTGTATGTCTGTTGGCGGCCGCTGCCCGCCACGCTCTGGTCGGCGCACGCCGCATGGCTGCGCGGCCTGCTCTGGGCGGGCTTTGTGTTCGGTTGGGGATTGTTGTTCGTGTCCACGTTCCTGATCGATCACTTCGAGTTATTCGGTCTGCGGCAGGTCTGGAACCATTGGCACGGTACCCGCAGCCCGGCAAGCGCCTTCAAGACACCGGGGCCCTACCGTTGGGTGCGTCACCCGATGATGAGCGGTTTTCTGCTCGCCTTTTGGAGCGTGCCGCAGATGAGCGCCGGTCATGCGCTATTCTCCGCCGGCATGAGCGCGTATATCGTGCTCGGCACCATCTGTGAGGAGCGGGATCTGATCGCGGTCTTCGGGCAGCGCTACCGGAAGTACGCGGCGCAGGTGCCGCGCTTCTCACCGTCACTCAAGCACGCCGTGGGCCGCCCACGCGCCTAGCCGGACTGAATGTGGCGCCGCGCGCGAGCAATGGCGATCTGCGCGGTCGTGCGGTTGGACTCGGCCGCCTCGGAGAAGATGCCGTCCAGCGTCTGCTCGATCGCGGCGACCCTCCGGGCGACGCGCGCGTCGTCGTAGCCGCCGGCTTCCAGCTCGTCACCGACATTGATGACGCCGCCGGCATTGATGACGAAATCCGGAGCGTAGACGATGCCGCGCTCGCTCAGGCGATCGGCGTCCGCGTCGGTGGCGAGTTGGTTGTTGGCGCCACCGGCCACTACCTTGCATCGCAGCCTGGGGATGGAATCGGCGTTCAGCACGGCGCCGACGGCGCAGGGTGCCACCACGTCAACTTGCTGGAAGAGGATTTCGTCCGCCGCGACGATCTCCGCGCCGGCGGCACGCGCCGACTCGACACCGGCGGCGAGCGTATCCGCCGCCTGCACGCGGGCCCGGGCTGCAACGAGACGCTCGATGAGGCCCAGACCGACCTTGCCGCAGCCCTGCACGGCGATCCGCTTGCCGGCGAAATCCGAGCCGAGGCCGGCAGCGCGCATGGCGGCGCGCATGCCCACGAAGACACCCTGGGCGGTATGCGGCGACGGATCGCCGGAGCCGCCGGCCTCCCGCGCCCGGCCGACGGCGAATTTCGTGACTTCGTTGAGCACGGCGACGTCCGGCTCGCTCATGCCCATGTCTTCGGTCGCGACATACCGCCCGGCCAACCCGGCGACGATATGGCCCATGGCAAGGAATGCGGCTCGCCGGTCCGGGGGCAGGGGCGCCTGGATCACCGCTTTGGCACCGCCGAAATGCAGGCCGGCACAGGCGTTTTTGTAGCTCATGGCCTGCGACAGGCGCAGTACGTCGGTCAGCGCGGCGTGCTCGGATTCGTACTCGCGGATGCGAATGCCGCCAAGCCCGGGGCCCAGCCGGGTGTCGTGAATAGCCACGATGGCGCGCAGGCCGGTCTCGCGGTCGCGGCAGAAAACCACCTGCTCGTGCTCCGCGGCCTGCATTGTCTCGAGGATCTGCAAGTTGCGACTCCAAGTGATTCGGGTAACGGAATTCTGCCGGCACCGGCGGTTCTTGTCGATGACTGAATCGACCCGCGGCGCCGCGTTTCGGCCCGGCGCGGCCGAACCTGGTATCGGTCAAGCGCCCCCGGTGACAGTGGCCATACCGGGGGCGCCGCTACTGGCGGAGTCACATGACGATTCGGACAGGCCGGTTACATCTGGACCTCGATGCCCGCATAGAGGAACCTTGGCAGGCCGGGACGCGGCCCGTGGGGCTGGCGCGAGACCAGGTACTCCTTGTCCAGGAGATTGTGGACGCCGGCGAGCAGCTTCACGGCATTGGTGATCTGGTAACGACCGGTGAGGTCGGCGAGCCAGTACGAGTCCGTTTTGCCGAACCGGGCGTCGGGGTTGCCGGCCCCGTCGACTTGCCCGCTGGTATTGCTGGCGCTCGTGAACGTCTCGTCAACATAGATTATCCGTGCGTTGAGACCCCACTGGTTCGTCTCCACACCGGCACCCGCGGTGAGCTGGAACTCGGGGATGTAGGGGACCTTGTTGCCTTTCTCGCCGAAGCTGAAGATGGACTCCGGATCGGTGGACTGCGCGTCGTTTTGCTGCTCCGCGTTGGTATAGGTGAAGCTCACGAAATAGGGGTTGCGCACCGCCCACTTGTTGGCGATGCCGGGGTCGTAGGAGAGAAAGACTTCTGCCCCGTAAGCCCGCACCTCGCCGAAGTTCTCCGTCTGCCCGGTGCCGGTGCCGCCGATGTTGTCGATGACGATCAGGTCGTCGAATTCGGTGAGAAAGCCCACCACCTCGGCGCGCAGGGCCTGGTTGGGATCGGTGTAACGCGTGCCGAGCTCCAGGCCGAGGCTGGTCTCCTCGTTCACGCCGTTGAGGCTGCCACTGGGTCCGGCGGGGGAGAAGCCCCGATAAGCGCCGCCGAAGGTGGACCAGGCCGAATTCCAGGCGTAGACCACGCCCAGGCCGCCGCCCCATAGATTGTTCGACGTGGAGCCGCTGTTTGCCTGGTTGGCGAAATCGGTGAACTTATAATCCAGGTGCTCGAAGCGCACGCCCGGCATGAACGTCCACTGACCGTAGCGGATTTCATCCTGAACGTAGGTGGCGAGCGCGTTCGTCTCCTGTTTGCGATTCCCGGCATCGCCCGGGGTGCCGGGGTCCTGGCTGCTGATCGTGCCGTTCGCCTCCTGCACGAACAGCTCGTCGCGCTGGAAGCGGCGCACGTAATCGTAGTGCGCCCGGCCCCCCACGGAGAGTTCGTGCCGCAGCGCGCCGGTGTTGAAGCCGTAGTGCGCCACCGACTCGATTCCCTGAAGGCCGTACTTACGGCTGTTGTTGCGCAACCTCAGCGTGCCCGGGGCCTCGCCCTTGAGCACAGCCAGACCGGCCCCTCCGGCGCCCCCGGCCAGCGCCTCGGAAAGGCTCATGTTGCCTACGCCCGGGATGTCGCGCAGGTCGTTCAGCTTGAACCAGTTACGCTCGAAGCCCGCGTAATAAACGGTGGTGAGGATGTCCAGGTTGTCGGTGGGCGCGATGAGGTGGCGCAGGTAGGTGCGATCGTGCTGGGTGTCGATGTTGTCGAAGCGTGAAGCCGCGTAGCGGCGATACGGGTCGTTATTGAAGTCATCATCGGACAGGCCCAGATAGGTCTCGTCGGCGTCCCTGTCCGTATGGCCGTATTTGAACTCGAAGCGCTGATACATCGCGGAGTTGGGCTCCCAGCTCAGCTTGATCATGGGCTCCAGGTTGCTGAAGCCCGTCTTCTCGCTATCGCGAAAGTCGGGGGTTCGATCAATGCTCTTGAAGCCGTCGGCACGGCGGGCGTAGCCCTCCACCAGATAGCCGATTTTGCCTACGGACGTGTCCAGCGTATTGCCCGTGAACGCATGCACCCGAAGCTCGTTGTAGCTGCCGTAAAGGCTGCGCACGTAGGTACGTTGCTCGGTGGGGATGGGGGTGGAAAGGTAGTTGATCACGCCGCCGGTGGTCTGCGGGCCGTATTTCACCTGGCTGCTGCCCTTGAGCACCTCCAAACCGCTCATGCGTCCCGCGCTCGGGGAATAGTACGCGGATGGGGCCGAGTAGGGTGCCGGCGCCGTGAGCACGCCGTCCTCCATGATGGTGATCTTGGCCGAGCGCGAGGTGTCCACGCCGCGCAGGCTGATGTTGGGGAACAAGCCGTAGCCATCCTCCTCGCGCACATAGACGCCGGGCACCTTGCGCAGCACCCGATTGACGTCGGCATAGCTTTGCTGCCGGATGTCGCTCTCATCGAGATGGTGGGCCGAGCCGGGCGTGGAGCCGAGCTGGCCCTCGGGTTTCACCACTCTGACTCGTTCCAGCATCAAGGGCTTTGAACCGGGCTGCGCCGCCGCGGCCAAGGCCGGTGCGCAAAGCAGTCCGATCCAGACGGTGAGTTTGGGTTGGAGTGATTGATTCATTGTAATTCTCCGACATAGGGCTTAACTGCAGCAATTGGGCTGCAAAAAGTAACAATTCGCAATGATACTTTCAATCGCAGGTAATAACCATTCGCTGTCGCGCCGGGACATGCCCCGTGCCCGGCGCAAGGTTGGCCGGTGGGTACCTCGGTGGTTTGCAAGAAAGTGGACGAGCGGCTTTAGCCGGCAGTCGCCCAAGCGCACGGAGCTGATAAGCAGCGGGAGTTCCCGACTGGATTCAGCCGTCCCTGTGGCGGTGGCGGTCAGCGGCGCGCCGTCAGGGCAGTTTCGCGATGTTGCGGCGACGGATAAGGCGAGGCGGCGTGCCGGACAACCGGCACGCCGCCAAGCATGTTGTTACCTCAGCGACGCTCGCGGGCGGGTCTGAGGATCAAAAGCCTTACGCCTGCGTAGAACGGCCCGTCTAGCCCTTCATCCCGCGCCGGCGCGCTTGCTTGCGCCGCATCATGCCGAGGCCGGCGAGGCCCCCAGCGATCAGAACCCAAGTCGCCGGAAGCGGAACGGAGGAGGGCGGGCGTGACTCGATCTGGAAGGTGGCGTTCTTTAGCTTCCAGTCGTTGTTGTTATTATTCGGGTCATAGGCCCCGACCCAGAAGACGCTGGAGAGGTGCGGGGTAAAATCGTCCGCCTCCACGCTGGACTCGCCGCCGGAATAAATAATGTCCATCGGGCTGATCGAAATGGCGGTGGCGGAGTCGTCATTGGATCCGTGATAGCCGAACTGAACCCCGATGAGGCTCGCCATGAGGCCGCCGAGGTCGAGCTTGATGTACTCGCGAACACCGTGCCCGTGACGCTCGTGGTCGTCCACTTCGTGGCTGCTGTCGCTCACGGTTTGGGTCCCGGTAATGCAGCCGATAAAGCACCATTCCCAGTCATACGCGTAGTTTGTCGTGTTGCCGAGACCTCGGCTGTATTGGCCGATGCGCGAATTGATGCTGTGCTCGCCATTGAGCGCGAAGGCGCCGGCCGTTGCCGTTACATTGACGCCGCCCGACGAGAAGTTCATGGAATCGCCGGCTTGAAGCCCGCCATTGCCCGTGAAGTCCACGGTCACCACGTTCGCGAAGGCCGATGAAGCGAATGTGAGTAACCCGCTGACGAATAAAGCCCCAAGTGATTTTCCCAGTTCCATTGGTTATCCCCTCAAAAAAATAATTGCAACGGATCTGATAAGGCAAGTACCGGGCCAATGCATGAATATTGGCTATTTTTCTAGCATTGCGAGAATTCAGCACGGTCGAGTCCGGGAAACCTGTAAGGTATCCCGACAACTTGGGCTCGCCGTTATCGCGGGTTTTACGCAGACCGGGTGCTGTGAGGCGTAGGGTTCAGGCGCGAGAGGCCTAGGGCAGGATGATCAGGTGATTCGGCAATTCGTCGCGCGAGTGCGTGGCGGGCAGGTGTTCCTTGAGGTGCTCGCCGCAGGCTTCGATGCACTCCAGGAAGCCCTGCAGCGTCCGGCCCTGCCTGACTCGCTGGGTGAACCCGCTGACCAGGCTTTGCCAGACCTCGTCGCCGAGACGGCTGGATATGCCGTGGTCGACCAGGATTTCCACGTAGCGCTCGGCTTCCGCGACGAAGATCAGCATGCCGGTGCCGCCCTCGGTACGATGCAGATTCTGCTCCAGAAACTGTCGGCGGGCGAGATTCGATGCCCGCCAATGCCTGACCGAGCGAGGGATGAGGCGCGTGGTGATCCGTGGCAGCCGGAACAGCAGGCTCAGCACAATGAACGTCGCCCACTGCACCAGCAGCAGGAGGGACGCCGACCACCAGTCGAGGAGCAGGATGGCGGCGCCGGGCACGACCAACGAGACGATCCCCGCCCACAGCAGTGGGATATACGCATAGTCATCCGCTCTAGCCGTCAGAACCGTCACGACTTCGGCGTCGGTTTCCCGCTCGATGCGGGTGATCGCCTCGGCCACCTGCTCTTGATCGCTTGTGCTCAGTAATGTCATGGGCTGTTCGTGCTCAGGGAATGGAATTACCAGCCACCGGAGGCGCCGCCGCCCCCGAAGCCACCGCCGCCTCCTCCAAAACCGCCGCCTCCGAAGCCGCCGCCACCGCCGAAACGGCCTCGACCCAACAGGCTTCCGAGCAGCAACCCACCGAGGACGGCGCGTCCGCGTCGGCCCCGGCCGAGGAAGCTGACGACGATGAATATCAATAGGAAAAACAGGATGGCCGCCGGCAGCTTGGGCGCCTCTGCCCCGCGTCCGCGCGCAGATACCGGTTCTGCCGCGAGCGGCTGGCCTCCCAAAACCTGCAGTATCGCCTGCGCGCCGCGGGTGATGCCGCCGGCGAAATCCCCCTGCTTGAAGGCCGGGGCGATGATCCGGTTGATGATCACCGAGGACTGGGCATCCGTCAGGCGGCCTTCCAACCCGTAGCCAACCTCGATACGAATTTTCCGCTCTTTCGCCGCGACGATCAGCAAGACCCCGTTGTTTTCGCCCTTCTGGCCGATACCCCAGAAACGCCCGAGCTGATAGCCGAATTCCTCGATGGGGTAGCCTTGCAGATCCGCCAGCGTGACCACCACGAGTTGGTCCGAGGTGGCCTTCTCGTGCGCGGCGAGCATCCGCGTCAACCGGGATTCCACCGAGGCATCCAATAATTCGGCCTGGTCGACCACGCGACCGCTGAGCGGCGGAAATTCGGGCTGAGCCGGCGCCGCTAGCGCGTACAGCAACAAGAGGACCAGCGCGGGCATTCTTGAATAATGGCTCATCAGAACTTCACTTCGGGCGCTTGCTCGGCGTTCTCGGCGGTGGCTTCGAAGTTTTCACGCAGCGGCATGTCGCTGTAGAGGAGGCTGTGCCAGATGCGTCCGGGGAAGGTTCGAATCTCGGTGTTGTAACGCTGGACGGCGGTGATGAAGTCGCGCCGGGCCACGGCGATGCGGTTCTCGGTGCCCTCGAGCTGGGATTGGAGCGCGAGGAAGTTCTGATTGGATCTGAGCTGCGGGTAACGCTCGGAAACCGCCATCAGGCGGCTCAGCGCACCCGTGAGCTGTTCCTGCGCCCGCTGAAATTGCTGCAGTTTCCGGGGATCGTCCAGGGTGCCGGCATCCACCTGGATGGACGTCGCCTTGGCGCGTGCTTCCATGACGGCGGTCAGCGTTTCCTTTTCCTGGCGGGCGAAGCCCTTGACCGTCTCCACGAGGTTGGGCACCAGATCGGCCCGCCGCTGGTATTGGTTCTCCACCTGTGACCAGGCTGATTTGACCTGCTCGTCATAGGTGGGGATGTCGTTGATGCCACACCCCGGCAAGAGCAGGGCCACTGCGAGGAGCAGGGCGAAAGACCACGCCCAGGTGTCCGGGACTCGCTTGCGCTTGGTTTGCATGGTTCTTGGCTCCCGGTTAAGCGATTCAGCGAACGCGTCGATCCTACAGCACATGGGGCTCGTCTGGCAGCCCGTACGATTCTATCCATCGCCTTTCGCCGCGCCGCCCATCCGGGCGGCTTGCCCCATTCTCCGAGGCAGCCGTTACCCCCCTTGAAACGCGGCGGATTATTCCCCATTTAGCTCCCCAGAACTGGTGAGCGATTCACCGAGAGCAGACAGCAACGGAGGTAATGAGTTATGGATCTGGTACGTTATCGTCCAAGTGGATTTCCCTTGCGCGATCTGACCAATGAGATCAATCGGCTGTTCGACAATCCGCTGTTCGACTACAACCGCGACACGTCTGCGGTGGAGACCAGTCAGTGGATCCCGGCGGTGGATATCCGCGAGGATCAGAATCGTTTCCTGGTCGAAGCCGATGTGCCGGGGGTGAGTCCCGAGGACATCGAGGTGACCATGGAGAACGGCGTTCTGAGTATTCGCGGCGAGCGCAAGCACGAGGCCGTATCCGAGACGAGTGGCGTGCGTCGCGTGGAGCGCTCGCACGGGGTGTTTTATCGGCGTTTCTCGCTGCCGGAGACGGCCGATCCGGACGCTGTCAAGGCGCGTGGGTCAAATGGCGTGCTGATCATCGAGATCGGTAAGCGGCAGACAGCGCTGCCGCGTCGCATCCACGTCGAAGGCTGATGAGCATCCCTCCCGCTCGGGAGGAGATGATGCCTCACAACGGCGGAGCCCCGGCTCCGCCGTTTTCTTATCGGCGTCGGCGCCGCCTCGGGCAGCCCAACGATCCACGCGGCGAATCGGCTTTCTTTACAATGCGTAAACGAAATCGGATGGTTGTTTGTGGGGCACTCTGAATTCGCTGACGAGGATCGCCAGGGTCACGCCGGTCTGCCGCATTCGCGATAGCCTTCCGGCACAGCGGGCCGCGCAGGGAAGCGATGGTTCTGACGGCTCGGAAGGCCCCGAGGCTGTGGGGATCAAATCGCACAGGCGAGGAGTCTGGTGCGCCTGGAGGCGGCGCTTCGATGAAGCTCGATCATCTCCGCGGTTGGCTAGGTCGCCGGGCAGTCCATCTCCGCGGCGACGCCAAATCCATAGGAATCCAGCCAACGCCAGATCCCGACCACGTCGACACCGCGGTAGTCCCGGTAGCCGCGGTTGTCGAAACCGCTCTGGCCGGCGGTCACCTGCGCGGCCATGAGCGTGAGCGGGCACTGATCGTAGGGAACGGTGGGAATGTAGCCTGCGAGGAGATTGCCGCCGGGGTCGCATACCCGCAGCAGGCAGGGGGTCTGGACCATCTTGTCCGGCGGCAGCAGCCCCACGTGCCGCAGTTGGTCGGGGAAGCGGCTGTTGGACAACATGATGCCGTCCTTGTCGATGGCATAGGTCTCGGCGGAGGGCACGGGCCCGGGCTGGGCAAGAATGCGTAGAAAATCCCGCCGGGCGTCGAACACATAGACCAGCAAGGCGTCCTGTGCGCCACGTATCGTTACCGTGGCCGCGCTCAGGAGCACGCAGCCCGATCGAGGACCGTTCGCCGCGGCGGACATCGGCACCGAAACCGCCGCGCCTTCAGCACGGGCGCGTTCCAGGAACTGTGCATAGGTATCACCCGGATCGGGACTGACCCCGTAGCGCAGCAACGTCTCACCGTCCGCATCGAGCACGTAGACGCCGAGCGCCCCCATTGCCCGCCCGAACTCGCCGACTTCCAGTTCCAGCCGGCGTTGCGCACGGGCCCGTAACGCCGGCCCGATACTGAGTATTCCTCCGGCGATGAGTCCCGCCACTCCGTCCTGGACGTCCAGGCGGCTTGCGACCATGCGCACGGCGCTGCGTTGCACCGACAGCCACCACTCCAACGCGTCCACGCGTGCCCCCAGCATAGTCTGCAGAGCCTGGAACGGGATGTCCCCATTCAGCGGCTTGGAACGGCGCGGCTTGTTGTGAGTAGCGGAAGTGCGGGGGGCTCGGTAGGTTACGACCGGGCAGGGGGCTCGCGCCACGAGGCGTTCGATCGCACTGCGTCCGAGCGTGCGCTGAAGCGCGGAGCGCGGCCGCACCTCGAGCAGGATGCGGTCGACCCGCTCGCGCGCGGCCACCTCCAGAATACGCTCCTCGGGCTCCCCGGCCAGGAGCAGGTGACGATACGGCACCGCCGGATCGGTTGGCGTGAGCGCCGCGAGTATCTGTTCGGGGCGCTTCATAGATGCTTCGAGAACGCGGTGAAGGAGCGCCTCGCCATCGTTGTTGCGAAAGGGCACCACGTGCAGCAGTAACAGCGTCGCCGCGTATTTCAGTGCCAGATCGGTTGCAAGGTACAGCCCGCGTTCGAGGTCCCCGTCGAGGTCGGTTGCAAACAAGACCTTGGGCTCGAACATCCAGACATCCCCACAGATCGACGCTTAACTTCTGCAGTATCCACCTTTCATGGGGCGCCCGTCGAGCCTTTCGGCGCAAGAGCGCAGTCCAGGCCGTGGCCTCGCGGGGGCTTGTCTTCCGGGATCAGGCGGATAACTTACGCCTGTGCTGGTAAAGTTTTCTAAAAGGCGTCATTTCGAGACACGAGAGTTTTTCTGTAACGAACTCAACTTCCTCGCCCAGCGCAGCATCGAATTGCTGGTTCTGCTCTGTGGATTGAGTGTATTTAATAAAAACAGTAGGTTATAAATTATTTCGATTTGTCGGGTGGTGTTGGCACGTGAGCTGCAATAACTCAGGCAACGGGAGCGACAGGGCTTCCGGAGCAGCAGACCGAAACGAATTTTTAACCCAATGAGTGCAACACTTTAGGAGAGCAAAACCATGGCCAATCTCATGATCAACGACCTCAGCGCC
>NZ_JBXWZQ010000206.1:0-2538 GCF_059432795.1 Nitrococcus sp.
CGAGGCCGAGATCAAGGCGGACAAGCTCAGCGGCGAGCGCGAAGAGAAAGCGCGCGCCGAGGCCGCGGCGAAGATCGCCGGTTTCAACGACTGGTTCGAGGCCCAGTTCGGCATCAACGCGGACGATTCGCTGTTCGGGCTGGCGTTCGGCAATGTGAGCCTCGTGGGCCCGATGCCGACCGATCCCGACCAGGCCCCGGCCTTTACCCCGCTTGCGGGGGCCTACGTGGTCGCCCAGACCGAGCGGTTCTTCAAGGTGGCGGGGCTTCATGATTGGCCGGAGGCCTACAGGGCCGAGGTCAAACAGGCCGGAGCCAGGCTCGCGGGCGGCGATCCGCTGGCCGTGGTGAAGCCAGAATTTTTTACAACGGAGTGGTGAGATGCGTGGTTTTGGTGTGCTCGGGGCAGTGATCTTCCTCGTCCCGGCAATGGTGATCGGTGCGATGCAGATGCAGATGATGTTCACGGTGAACAAGTCGATGAGCGAGGCGTTCAGCGCAGAGACGGGGCCGGACAGGATCGAGACGGCCGTCGCCGAGGAGAGCGGTGAGATCCCGTTCAGGATTATCGGCAGCCGGGGGCAGGATCTCGAACCCAAGCAGGCGGCCGCGCTGCTCGCGCCGGCCACATTCACCCGCGAGCGGCTGGCGCAACTGAGCACGATCATCGATCCAATGAGCCTGCTCCAGCCGGGCGAGACCATGCCGGAGGGAGAAATGCGTGACGTGCTGGTCGAGGCACGTATCGCCAAGGTGGCCGATGCCGCCTGCGAAGGCCTCGTCGCCACCATCGCGGGACACTGCGGGGTGACCCGCTACAGCACCCGGATGATCAGCTATGACGCCGAACGGGACCCGCCCGAACTGGCCGGATTCGACGGTTATTACAAGGTCGACACAACCGCCGTGTTCACCCCGAAGGACGCCGTGGGCAGCTTTCCGCAGGCCGACACGGTGGTCTACCAGGAGCGGGAATTCAGCCTCGAGACATGGACGGTCCCCGCGCCCTCGCGCGCGACGATCGATGCTCGGACGCAAGAGGTTCTGCTCGCCGCCCGGCGCGCTTGCGACGAGATGCGCGCGGTGCATGGCAACTGCGCGGTGAGCGACATCCAATTCCAGATCAGTGTCCATGATCCCCGGATGGTGGGTCCACGATTCACCCTGGCGTATCTCTCGCCGATGCAAACCGCCGCACTCGCCGAGTGATTCGCCCGGCATCGCGAATAGCAGCAAAACCCGGCGGGCGCGTGGAGCTCGCTGGGTGCACGCCGTGCGGGGGGCGGTGGTGCCGCGAAATGCCAAGCAATAAAATTCTGGATCAGATCGACATATCGGAATAAAAGAAAGGAAGGCACTGCCGGAGACCATGGCCGAAAATGAGCCGTGGCTGCCGGAGAGGTGAAAAGGGAGGAACGTGATGAAGACGTCGTTGCTTGCGGCACTTTCGTTTGCTGTTATGATTGTCGGCCCCGCTGCTGCTCAGGAATTCGGCGATGCCGAACGTGGTGCCAAAGCCTATCGCCAATGCGCCTCGTGCCATGACGTGGGCGAAGGGGCAAAGCACCGGGTCGGGCCGCATCTGAATGGCATCTTCGACCGGCGTGCCGGTTCGATCGAAGACTATACCCGCTATTCCAAAGGCTTGGTTCGCGAAGGCGTCGATGGGTTGTTCTGGGATCTGCGTACGCTCGACGCCTATATCGAGAACCCAAAGGCGCTGGTGAGCGATACCCGGATGGCGTTCCGGGGCATCAAGGACCCCGAGGAGCGCGCCGACGTGCTCGCCTATCTGCGCCTGTTCTCGGCCGATCCGGCCAACATCCCCGAGGCCGCGCCCACGGCGATGTCGCGCGAGGTGGAGCTCGCCCCCGATGTGCTCGCAATCGTCGGCGATGTCGACTACGGTAATTACCTGTCGACCGAGTGCACGACCTGCCACCAGGTCGATGGCAACGACGACGGTGTGCCTGCGATCATTGGCTGGCCGGAGGAGGATTTCGTGGTGGCGATGCATGCCTACAAGCGAAAGATCCGGCCGCATCCGGTGATGCAAATGTTCGCATCCCGGCTGTCGGATGAGGAAATCGCGGCTCTGGCCGCGTATTTTGGCGGCCTGTAACCCGGGCAGCCAAATTCGGATCGGCTCGGTTCCGGGCTGACCAAGTAACCAAGGGAGGACACGGAATGAAACTCAACAGACGCACCTTTGTGGGCGCCGGTGTGGCCGCGGCAGCGAGCCTTTCGGCGCCGATGGTTCACGCCGCCGGGCATGGCAAGCCCCGCGTGGTGGTGATCGGCGGCGGTGCCGGCGGCGCGACCGCGGCGCGCTACATCGCAAAGGACAGCGATGGCGCCATCGACGTGACGCTGGTCGAACCCACGCGCACCTATTACACCTGCTTCTTTTCGAACCTCTACATGGCGGGTTTCCGCACCCTGGAGAGCATCGCCCACAGCTACGGCACCCTCGCGGCCGACTACGGCATCAACGTGGTGCACGACTGGGCCGTCGGCGTCGATCGCGACGCCCAGACCG
>NZ_JBXWZQ010000207.1:0-6438 GCF_059432795.1 Nitrococcus sp.
CACCGTACCGCGACGACAAAACCTTCGTCATCGCCGCCGTCAACGTCGTCTTGCCATGGTCAACGTGACCAATCGTCCCAACATTTACGTGCGGCTTGGTACGCTGAAACTTCTCCTTGGACACGGCTCATACCTCTTCGCTCAAAGCTGTTGCAAATCCACTTTCGGCATCGACCCCGTCAGGAGGCCTTTTGGATTATCTCGCTCGCAATATTGGCTGGCGCCTCCGAATAGCCGCGGAATTCCATTGTGTAAGCCGCCCGGCCCTGCGTGGCCGAGCGAAGATCCGTGGCATACCCGAACATTTCCTTCAACGGTACTTCAGCGCGGATGATCTTACCCGACGGAGTGTCTTCCATACCCTGCACCGTGCCGCGACGGCGGCTGACGTCGCCCATTACGCCCCCCATGAATTCCTCGGGGGTAACGATCTCCACCTTCATGATCGGCTCGAGCAATACCGGGTTGGCTTTCATGAACGCCTCCTTGAAAGCCATGGACCCTGCAATTTTGAAGGCCATTTCCGAGGAATCCACGTCATGATACGAACCGTCGAACAGCGTCACCTTGAAATCGATGACAGGATAACCGGCGAGCACTCCGTTCTCCATCTGCTCACGGATGCCCTTATCCACAGACGGAATGTATTCTTTCGGAATCGTACCGCCGACGATGGCGCTGACGAACTCGTAACCTTTACCTCGCTCCTGGGGCTCCACCCGAAGCCAGACGTGGCCGTACTGGCCTCGCCCACCGGTTTGCCGAATAAACTTGCCTTCCGCCTCGGTCTGCTTGCGGATGCTTTCACGATAAGCAACTTGGGGTTTGCCGACATTGGCATCGACCTTGAACTCTCGCTTGAGCCGATCGACGATGATCTCGAGATGCAACTCCCCCATGCCTGAGATAATCGTCTGACCTGACTCCTCGTCCGTGCGCACGCGAAAAGAGGGATCTTCTTGGGCGAGTTTCTGCAAGGCGACGCCCATCTTTTCTTGGTCGCTTTTCGTCTTGGGCTCGACTGCCACTGAAATGACCGGCTCCGGGAACTCCATGCGCTCCAGGGTGATTTTCTGGTTCGGATCACACAGCGTATCGCCCGTACTGACATCCTTGAGGCCAATTGCGGCCGCGATATCACCCGCCCGGACCTCCGCGAGCTCTTTCCGCTCCTTCGCATGCATCTGCACGATCCGCCCGAAGCGCTCCCGCTTATCCTTCACCGGATTCCATACTGTGTCGCCGGAGCGAACAACGCCGGAGTAGACCCTGAAGAAGGTCAGCGTACCCACATACGGGTCAGTGGCAATCTTAAAGGCGAGCGCACTGAAGGGCTCTTCATCCGAAGGATGGCGTTCAGCACTCGCACCATCCTCGAGCTCACCGCGAATCGAGGCGACGTCAAGAGGACTGGGCAGGTATTCGACCACCGCGTCCAACAATGCCTGCACGCCCTTATTCTTGAACGCACTGCCACAAAGCACAGGCACGATTTCATTGCTCAAGGTGCGGATCCGCAGTCCTCGATTAATCTCCTCGCAGGAGAGGTTCTCCTCGTCGAGATAACGCTCCATCAGTTCTTCGTTGGCTTCAGCGGCTGCCACGACCAGCGCCTCGTGGTAATGCTGGCAGGCCTCCAGCATGTCCGCGGGCGGGTCTTCCTGTTTGTACGTCGCCCCCTGGGTGGTATCGTCCCAGTAGATGGCTTTCATACGAATCAGATCGACGATACCAACGAAGTCCTCTTCCGCGCCGATCGGCAACTGCACCGGAATCGCCTGCGATCCGAGACGTTGCCGAATTTGCTTGACTACACGGAGGAAATCAGCGCCGGCGCGATCCATTTTATTCACGAACGCAATTCGCGGCACTTCGTAACGATTGGCTTGCCGCCACACGGTCTCGGATTGCGGCTCGACACCACCCACAGCACAAAAGACACCCACGGCACCATCGAGTACCCGCAGGGAACGCTCCACCTCGATAGTGAAATCCACGTGGCCCGGGGTGTCAATTATGTTGATCCGCGTCTCTGGATACTGCTGATCCATGCCCTGCCAAAAGCAGGTCGTGGCCGCGGAGGTGATCGTGATACCCCGCTCCTGCTCCTGCTCCATCCAATCCATAACCGCAGCGCCTTCGTGAACCTCGCCGATTTTGTGCGAGATACCCGTATAGAAGAGGACGCGCTCCGTCGTCGTCGTCTTGCCGGCATCGATGTGCGCCATGATGCCGATGTTGCGATAGCGCTCGATGGGAGTTTTGCGTGCCACAGCTAAATAACCCTGTTGCGTTACCAGCGGAAGTGCGAGAAAGCCTTATTCGCTTCGGCCATCCGATGAGTATCTTCACGCTTCTTTGCCGCAGTGCCCCGGTTCTCTGCAGCCTCCTGCAATTCGGCAGCCAACCGGTGTTGCATGGTCGTCTCGCTCCGCTTCCGGGCTGCATCAATTACCCAGCGCATGGCCAAAGTCATGCGTCGTTGCGGCCGAACCTCCACAGGCACCTGATACGTAGCACCGCCGACGCGACGGGATTTAACCTCGACCACCGGCCGCACGTTATCGAGGGCAGACTCCAAGACGGCCATCGGCTCGCCGGCACCGCGCTCCTGTATTCGGGTTAGGGCGCCGTATACGATCTTTTCTGCCACCGAGCGCTTACCGTCGCGCATCAACATGTTCACGAACTTGGTCAGCAGCTCGCTTCCGAATTTAGGGTCCGGAAGCACCTTACGCTTGGGGACTTCCCTTCTCCGTGGCATCGCCTCTACCTGCTTAGCTCGAGTTCAAAACCGCAACATTATCGGCGTCAGGCCTTGGGCCGCTTCGCGCCGTATTTAGAGCGCCCCTGCCTGCGTTTGTTCACACCGGCGGTATCGAGCGATCCACGCACTACATGATAGCGCACTCCCGGCAAATCCTTCACCCGGCCGCCCCGGATCAAGACAGCGGAATGCTCCTGCAAGTTATGTCCTTCACCGCCTATATAGACAGCCACCTCGTAGCCATTCGTCAGACGAGCTCGCATGACTTTGCGCAAAGCCGAATTCGGCTTCTTAGGTGTGGTTGTGTAAACGCGCGTGCAAACGCCGCGCTTTTGCGGACAACTCTCCAGCGCTGGTACATTGCTTTTCGACGCTCTGCGCGTGCGCCCCCTTCTGACCAGCTGATTGGTCGTCGCCATAAGTCGTTTACTCCGCCTGAAAACAAACGACAGGCCGGGGAGTCCGGCCTGTCGAAGGTGCGCTAGTGTAGACACCCGCATCGAAGGTGTCAACTGAAAGCACTGATGTCATCGGCCGCTGCCCCGGCGGCCGAATCCTTCATTCATCGCTGGGCTCGGGGTTTCCGTCGTCCACCGACGAGGTTTCCTCCTCTACCCGCTCTACGGGCGCAGTGGGCGTTGTTGGGGCTGGCCCAGGACCGATATACCGAATCCGCTGGCGTTCCGCGTGATAGGCGAAACCCGTTCCCGCAGGTATGAGCCGACCGACGATTACGTTCTCTTTGAGGCCACGCAGATCATCACGCGCCCCACGCACAGCAGCTTCGGTGAGCACCCGTGTCGTCTCCTGGAAGGAGGCCGCGGAAATGAACGAGTCCGTTGCAAGCGACGCCTTGGTGATGCCGAGCAGCACCGGTTCCAACGTCGCCGGCTCCTTGTCGGCATTTTGCAGACGCTCATTCTCTTCCGTCACGCGCCCCCAATCGAGCTGCTCGCCGCGGAGATAACGTGTATCGCCCGTCTCTCTGATTTCGACCTTGCGCAGCATCTGGCGCAAGATCACCTCGATATGCTTGTCGTTGATCTTCACACCCTGGAGGCGATAGACGTCCTGTATTTCTTTGACCAGATAAGCGGCCAACTCCGTAACGCCCAGCAACCGGAGAATGTCATGGGGATTGGGCTCCCCATCGGCGATCACTTCGCCTTTCTCCACGTGCTCGCCCTCGAAGACGGTCACGTTGCGCCACTTCGGTATCAGTTCCTCGTAAGTCTCGCCATCCGCCTGCGTGATGACCAGCCGTTGTTTACCTTTGGTGTCCTTACCGAAACTGACTGTCCCGGAGACCTCAGCCAGGATCGCCGGCTCCTTGGGCTTGCGTGCCTCGAACAGATCGGCAACACGCGGCAACCCGCCGGTGATATCGCGCGTTTTCGACGATTCCTGCGGGATGCGGGCAATGACGTCACCGACATCGACCTCCGCATTATCCGCCACGCTGACGATAGCGCCGGCAGGCAGATAATAGTTGGCCGGAATGTCCGTTCCCGCCAGATTGAGATCGTGACCGTCGGCATCGACCAGCTTGATCATCGGGCGCAAATCTTTATGCGCCACGCGTTCCTCGGATTGTTTGCCTTCCGCGCTAACGACCGACCGGCGGTATTCACCGCTTCCACGCGTTTTCGGGTCTGTTACGACCAGGCTGCTCAAGCCAGTCACGTCGTCAAACTGACGATTAACGGTCACACCCTCGACGAAGTCATAAAATCGCAGCCAGCCCTTCACCTCAGTGATAATGGGATGAGTATGCGGATCCCAGCTCGCGACCACTTGTCCGACCACTGCGCTGTCGTTGTCAGCCACCGAGATGGTCGCGCCATAGGGAACTTTATAGCGTTCCCGCTCACGGCCGTGTTCATCCATGATGGTGATCTCGCCCGAGCGAGAAACTGCAACCAGGTTTCCGCTGTGGTGTTTCACCGTCTTGATGTTGTGCAGCCGCACGGTCCCGGCGGACTTCGCCTGTACATTGCTGACCGATGCCGAGCGTGAGGCCGCACCGCCGATATGAAAGGTCCGCATCGTTAGCTGAGTGCCGGGCTCGCCAATCGACTGCGCGGCAATGACACCCACTGCCTCGCCGATATTGACGCGATGGCCACGGGCGAGGTCACGCCCATAGCAACTGGCACAGACTCCGTACCGGGCATCGCAGGTGATCGGCGAATGCACCCAGACTTCGTCTACCCCCTCGGCCTCCAAACGGTCCACGAGATTTTCGTCCAGGAGCGTGCCGGCCGATGCCACGACCTCATCGCCCCCGGGCTGCAAGATATCCTGAGCCACCACCCGCCCAAGGACTCGCTCGCGCAACGGCTCTACGACATCGCCGCCCTCGATCAGCGGCGTCATCCTGAGACTCCGAGAGGTCCCACAGTTGGGCTCGGTGACCACGAGATCCTGAGCAACGTCCACCAGCCGCCGCGTCAAGTAGCCCGAGTTGGCGGTCTTGAGCGCGGTATCCGCAAGGCCCTTACGGGCACCGTGAGTAGAGATGAAATACTGGAGGACGTTCAAGCCCTCACGGAAGTTGGCCGTGATCGGTGTTTCTATAATGGATCCGTCCGGCTTGGCCATCAGCCCGCGCATGCCGGCAAGCTGACGAATCTGTGCTGCGCTTCCGCGAGCCCCCGAATCCGCCATCATAAAGATAGAGTTGAACGACTTCTGCTCGACTTCGTTCCCCTCGACGTCGCGGTTGATCTCCTTGCCGAGTTTTTCCATCATCGCCCGCGCGACTTGATCATTGGTATGCGACCAGATATCCACCACTTTGTTGTAGCGCTCACCGTTGGTCACCAACCCCGAGGCGTATTGATCCTCGATCTCCTTAACTTCCTCCTCAGCGCGCTTGAGAATCTCTTCCTTCTCTTCGGGAATAACCATGTCATCGACGCCGATGGACACCGCCGCACGGGTCGACATATAGAAGCCGAGATACATCAAACGGTCGGCGAAGACCACCGTGGCCTTGAGGCCGAGGCGGCGGTAGCAGGCATTGATAATTTCGGAGATGGCCTTTTTCGTCATGTCGCGATCGACCATGTCGAACGGCAACCCCTCCGGCACGATATCATGGAGCAACGTACGTCCAACCGTCGTGCTTACCCTCTGAAAACTCTCCCGCAACACGCCATCATCCTGCAAATCCGTCTGCCGGATGCGCACTTCGATCCGCGCCTGCAGATCGACCTTCCGCGCCTCATAGGCACGATGCAACTCAGCAGTGTCGGAGAACCTCATGCCACTGCCGAGCGCGCCCACGCGCTCACGGGTCATGTAGTAAAGGCCGAGAACGATATCCTGAGTGGCACCGATGATCGGCTCCCCATTGGCCGGTGAGAGCACATTGTTGGTCGACATCATCAATGCCCGCGCCTCGAGCTGCGCCTCCAGCGACAGAGGTACATGCACGGCCATCTGGTCACCGTCGAAGTCGGCATTGAATGCCGGGCAAACGAGAGGATGCAACTGGATCGCCTTGCCCTCGATCAGCACCGGTTCGAATGCCTGAATCCCCAGCCGGTGCAACGTCGGGGCACGGTTGAGCAGCACCGGGTGCTCACGGATGACTTCCTCGAGTATGTCCCACACCTCGGGAGCCTCGCGTTCCACCATCTTCTTGGCTGCCTTGATGGTCGTCGCCA
>NZ_JBXWZQ010000208.1:0-33812 GCF_059432795.1 Nitrococcus sp.
ACAACACCACGGCCTTCAGCCAAACCGCCCAACCGAAGTGGCACGGATCGCGCCAGCGGCTGTTTCTCGGTGCAGACGGTTCCGGGCACGCAGTGGCCGCGATGCACATCCATTGCTACCTTTCCAATCCAATGGAACCGGGGCTCGCCTTTCCAGCGCGGGAACGCAGCACTAAATTCAGCATAAGTAAGCGAACGAGCGCAAGCTTTTGTTGGCAATTTCGCGACAGAATCGCCGATTTGCGGCAAGGGTTGCCGGAATCGTCTTTCACGGCTCTTTCGGGGTCGGGCCAAGTCGACAAAAAGGGGTTAACCGCGAGGCCCGATCACGGGCGTACGGGGGCCGGTACGAAGTAAAACGGCTACAGGTGCATCGGCCGCAATCGCGGTCGGCCGGCCGAAAATCGACGCAGCGGGGACAGGGGCCGCGCGCAACGCCCACGGCAGGGGGACGAATAAGCAATGACAGCGCAACACCATGAAATTCCGGCCGCCGGCGAGCCGCCAGCCAAAACCGATGGCGCCGCTTCGCTTGCCGGCACCAGCATCGATCAACTTGTTGCGGACGTGCGCCGGCTTGCCAACTATGCCATCCGCACGGGTCAACTGCCCAAGGCGGTCGACATCCAGATAGTCTATCTGGCCGAGCGGGCGCTGGAGCAGAGGCAGGCGCTTTCCCCGGAGCTTTTTGCCGGGCTCGTCAATGCCTATCAGGTTCTCGAGCGGCATTTTCCCGCGGTTACCGCCGACTCGCTCGCGGCGACGGAGCCCGAGCAGCCGGGCAAAATTCGCACGAGCCCGACCGGGCGTTACCTGCTCAAGCTTTGGGCCTGCACCGGCTTCATCGTGCTGGCGATTCTCCTGGTCAATCTTTCGCAGTTTCTGCACACCCGCGGCCAATCGCCCGTGCCGGGGCTCGCCGGCGACGGTCAGGCGCTTGCGATCGGCTACCGGACGCTGGAATATCTGGAGCCCTTTTTCTACGGGGCGCTCGGTGCCTTCATCTATATCCTTCGTGTTACCGAGCAGCGGCTGCAGACGCGGGAGTTCGACCCGGCCCGGGCGCCGGAGCATGTGAATCGCCTGGTTCTCGGCACGCTGGCGGGCGGCTCGATCATTCTTTTTATCAAGGAGCTACCCAACGGCGATGGCTCCAGCGTGCAAATCAGCTCCGCGGCGCTCGGCTTCCTCGCCGGCTACAGCGTCGACTTTCTTTTTCAGGTCCTCGACCGCCTCATCGGCGCCATTCTGCCTAAAGTGGGCCTGGAGACGATTGAGCGACGGGCACGGCGGCGCCATGAGCAGGATATGATCCGGCGCTACCAGACGATGCTTGACGAGACGCAGGACGAGGCCACCAAGAAGCTGCTCGGCGAGATCATCGACGACCTGCGCCGACAATGACGAGCGGCAGCGCACTGGCTGCTCCGCGTCACTTGTGGCGCGCATCGTTTGCCGCAGCCTGACGGGCGGCGCTAGTCGGGCGTTGACGCCTGCAGGGCGGCCCATGTCCGAGGCCCTGCGATACCGTCTACCTTGAGCCCCGCCGAGCGCTGAAAGGCCTGCAGCGCACGCAGCGTATTCTGGCCGAAGATGCCGTCCTCCTCCAGCGACTCGCCGCAGCGGCTCAGCATGGCCTGAAGGCGCCGCACGGGCTTGCCGCGCGCCATCAGCCTGAGCACGGGCGCAGCCGGGCGCGCGTCGGCTTCCGTTGCGGCCTCCGCCTCCGCGGTGGACGGACTCACCGTTGGGGCGAGGCTCAGAGTGCCGTGGGCGTCCAGCCCGAGCACTTCGCGATAGGGGAAGACGGGGCAGGCTTTCGACGAGACCTCGCGATGGCCGTGAAATGTGGCCATACCGTCATAGGCGGCGTCGATCTCGCTGCATAGCCCGATCAGGCTCTCGTATTGCGCCTTGGTGAAACGCTCTTCGGCCAGCCCGTGCAGGCAGATGGCAATGGTTCCCGTGTTGTTGCCGGCCTGTGCCGCCGGGATGTGCGCGAGCGGACGGCCCTCCTGGACGGTGCCGTTTTTCTGTATGAAATAGTGGTAGCCGACATCGGACCAGCCGCGGCCTTCGACGTGCCACTCGCGCATGACGCGGATATCGTCGTGCTCCGGGCGATCGCTTGCGCTGCAGTGTATGAAGATGCGCTCGACTTCGCGTTCAGGTCCCTTGAATGCCATGCGGCCTCCTCGTGCGCCGGCGCGTCCCGCCCCCGCCGTCACCCCTGACTTGCGGCCTCGGTCGCGATTGATGACAGCGGCATTGTTGTTTCTACCGGTGTATTCGATCAAGTGCCGTGACGAGCCGGCGGGGCGCCCGGTCGCGGGGGCGTGCTCACTGCGTCGGGCGTATACGGCGTCGAGGGCGCTTCTGCTGACAGCGCTCGTTTATGCGTCCTGGCCGACATGGAGGTGACGTGCTGAAGAGAGATTGCACCTTTGGCTATTGGGGGCCCGGATGCCCTGGAAAAGGCTCAGAGCGCTTCGGGCGTTGGAGGCGAGGCAGCCTGGAGCTGTACGAGGCGAGATAGAGCGTCAATTTCGTCACATAACGGGAAGTTTGAGTTTGCTATCTTCAAGCTGTGCCAGCTTGATGCGACTGCATCGCTCGCATGGCCTTTCAGGGAGAAGTAATGGGGCGAGAGCAGGGAAGTCAGCTATCCCACGCGGATGCTGAGGAGCGCTTGGCTGAGGCCGTTGTGTCGGCGTCCTCTGAGATGCACTGGGTTTTTGACCGGGAGCACCGGTGCCGTTACGTCAGCCCCTGTGCAGCCAGCCTTTTTCAACTTGACCCAGCCGCCATGCTCGGGTGTTCGTGGCGCGAGTTGGGTTTGCCGGCCGAGCTTAGGGCGCCCTTTGAGGAGGACATCCGTCGCGTTCTTCATGGAAGCAGTCGCATAACCGGGGAGATGGTTCTGCCGGTTTGCGGTGAACGCCGTCAATTCGAGTACATACTCACGCCCCTGGAAACGAGCGAAGCCCAGGTCGGGCTAGTAATGGCTAATGCCCGGGATGTCACCGGGCGGACTGCTACCCTCAATCAGGTCCGCAAGCTCAACCGCATGCTTAGCCGGAAAGTGACGGAGCTTGCCTGCGTGAATGAGGAACTGGAAGCCTTCTCCTACTCGGTCTCGCACGATTTGCGCGCTCCTTTGCGCGGCCTGGACGGCTTCAGCCAGGCATTGCTCGAAGACTATGCCGAGCAATTGGACGATACAGGACGCGATTACCTCGAGCGTATTCGTGCCGCGAGCCAGCGCATGGCACGGATGATCGATGATCTTCTGGGCCTTTCAAAAATCACGCGTGCGGAAATGACCATCGAGACTGTGGACCTGACAGGTATGTCCAGTGAGATCCTGAAGGAGCACCAAAAGGGGGCGCCGCATCGGCAGGTGACGGTGCGCATCGCTCCCGATTTGACCGTCGAAGGTGACCGTCGGCTGCTACGCTTGGCCTTGGCAAATCTGCTGAGTAATGCCTGGAAGTTCACGGCGCAAGCACCCCGGGCCAAGATCGAGCTGGGGGTTGATACTGCTACTCAAACCGTTCCCGTTTACTACGTCCGCGACAATGGGGCCGGTTTCAATATGGCTTATGCCGAGCGCCTGTTTGGACCTTTCCAGCGGCTGCACTCGATGCAGGAATTCGCGGGCCGTGGCCTTGGGCTCGCCACCGTTCGCCGCATCATCCAGCGTCACGGCGGGTACATCTGGGCCGATGCCAAACCACAGCGCGGGGCCACCTTTTATTTCCGGCTCGCCGATCCGGATTCTCTCGCCAAGAAATAAGCTGACGCAGGGAGAATCGCAGATGCACCATTGCACCATCCTGCTCGTTGAAGATAACGCCGACGATGTGACGCTCACGTTACGAGCGCTGCGCAAGCACAACGTGGCCAACCCGGTGGTCGTGGCCCGAGATGGCGTGGAGGCGCTGGATCTGCTGTTCCCGCCCGAGAGCAAAGGCGAGATGGCGCCGCATGGTCTGCCGCAGCTCGTGCTGCTGGATCTGAAGCTGCCCAAGGTCGACGGGCTGGAAGTGCTGCGACAGATCCGCTCCCACCCGAGGACACGCCTGATCCCCGTCGTCATCCTGACGACTTCAGAGGAGCAGCAAGACCTTCTCGCCAGCTACAGCCACGGCGCCAACAGCTACGTTCGCAAGCCGGTGGATTTCATCGAGTTCACCGAGGCCGTGCGCCAGCTGGGTATCTATTGGCTCATGCTGAATCGCCTGCCGCCGCAGAGAAACTGACGACTGATGGCCGAACCGTTGCGGGTGCTGATCATTGAGGACTCGGAAGACGACGCCTTGCTGGTTGCCCGAGTCCTCTCGCAAGGCGGATATGATCCGATGCTCCATCGGGTTGAGGACGCCCCCGGCCTGGAGAAAGCCTTGCGGCATTCCTGGGATCTGATCATCTCAGACTACACCATGCCTTGTCTCAGCACACCGCAGGCCTTGCGGCTGCTCAAGCGCGAGGGGATCGATACCCCCTTTATCATGGTTTCGGGCACGGTGGGGGAGGATCGTGCCGTGCAGGTCATAAAGGCCGGCGCCCATGATTACATCACGAAGGATCGGCTCAGCCGTCTGGTCCCGGCTGTACGCCGCGAGCTGCGGGAAGTCGAGCTTCGCCGCGAGCGTTTGCGCACTGAAGAGGAACTGCAGAAGCTCTCGCGCGCGATCGAGCAGACCGCAGCATGTGTTTTCATTACCAACTCCGAGGGGATCATCGAATACGTAAACCCGGCATTCGAACGGCTGACCGGCTTCACCGCAGGAGAGGCGATTGGTAATTCACCGCGAATGCTGCGATCCGGAGAACATGCCGCGTCATTTTATCGGGACATGTGGCGAACTCTCAGAGAGGGGGGTGTCTTTCGGGACATGGTGATCAATCGCCACAAGAACGGAAAATTGTTTTATGAGGAGAAGGTGATCACGCCGGTAAAGGACAGCAATGGGGTCACGACCCATTTTGTCTCTACCGGTCAGGACGTCAGCGATCGGGTGGAAGCCGAGGCGATTCGCCAACGCCTGACGGCTACGTTGGAAGCGACGACGGATTTCGTTGCCATCGCCGATCTGCGGGGACACCTTCTCTACGCCAATATGGCGCGTCGTCGCGTATTAGGCTTGAGCGAGGAAGGCCCGCTCGGTGATTGCACTCTATTCGATGGGCATACCGGGTGGGCTGCAGCCAAGTTGCGAGGTGAAGCGATCCCCAAGGCCATGCGGGAGGGCACCTGGAGTGGTGAGCTCGCTCTGAGCGATCCGCAGGGAATAGAGATCCCGGTTTCCGAAGTCATCATCGCCCATCGCGATCCCAAGGGCACGGTGCAGTTCCTCTCAGCAATCGCGCGCAACATCAGTGAACGCAAGCGTTTGGAGGAAGAGCTTGCCTTTCGGGCCAATTATGACCTGTTGACCCGAATTCCCAACCGCATGCTGCTCTCGGATCGCCTGCAGCAGTCTCTCGCCTATGCCCTTCGGCACAGGAAACGCGTCGGCTTGCTGTTCGTGGATTTGGATCGTTTTAAGCGAATTAACGATACGTTCGGCCATCACTTGGGCGATTCCATACTCCGCACGATAGCCGGGCGCATCCGCCGATGCGTGCGGCGCACCGATACGGTGGGGCGGCAGGGTGGCGATGAATTCGTGGTCATTCTGGCCGAGCTCTCCGGCAGAGACGATCTGACGCTGATCGTAAATAAGATCCGCAAGGCGGTAAGCGAGCCAATCGGCGTGGCGCATCACCAGATCGTGCTGACATGCAGCATCGGCATCGCGTTGTATCCCGACGACGGAGAGAACGCCGATGTTCTCCTGAGAAATGCGGATACCGCGATGTATAAGGCCAAGGAAGTGCGTGATGAGTTCCAGTACTACACCAAAGGGATGAACGCGCAATGCGACGAAATGCTCAAACTGGAGGAGGAGCTGCGCACGGCCGTGAAAGCAGGCGAATTCGTGCTTCACTACCAGCCGCAGATCAATCTCCAGACCGGGGCGATCTCCCGGCTGGAGGCGCTTATCCGCTGGCAGCACCCCGAGCGTGGGCTTCTCGCTCCCGGAAGCTTCGTGCCTATGCTGGAGGATACGGGGCTGATCGAGCCGGTGGGCGAGTGGGTGCTGCAGGAAGCCGTCAGCCAGTGTAGGGCCTGGAGGGAGAAAGGACTGCCTTCCTTTAGCGTGGCGGTGAACCTGTCAGCTAGGCAGTTCGTCAGTCCCTGCATCGCCGCGACACTCGAGCGCATGCTTGCCGCAGTAGGGATTCCTCCTCAATGCTTGGAGCTGGAGATCACCGAGAGCGTGCTCATGGAGGATGCATTCGGTGGGGCAGAGGCCTTGCGCTCATTATCGCAGCACGGTGTGCGGGTGGCAGTAGATGACTTCGGTACCGGCTATTGTGCGCTGCACTACCTGCGCCGACTGCCAGTGGATACGGTGAAAGTCGATCACGCTTTTGTCCGCGACCTGACGGAGGATCCGGTCACGGTGTCAATCGTCTCCGCTATTATCACGCTTGGTCACAGCCTCGGTTGTCTGGTGGTGGCGGAAGGTGTGGAGACGGCAGCCCAACGTGACATCCTGCATCAGCTTGGCTGCGATTTGGCGCAAGGTTATCTCTATTGCCGCCCGAGTCCCCCCGAGGAAATAGAGCATCTGTTGCAAAAGGGCTTTATAGGTGAAATTGCAACAGCGAGCAGCTGATCCTCACCGCCCCTTAGCCTCCGCAAGCGTATGCCGTGAGGAGGCCTGCATCGTTCGTGAGGATAGATAGTCACAAGATCGTTCGATGCGCATTTACCAATAGCATGGCAAAAAATAAGCGACCGATCGCTTGGCTTGTTTCTTCGGTTCCCGGCACTGGTGGCAGTGCCTGCAACGGCAGCAAAAATTTCAGGCGATGGCAATCGTGGCGGAGCCATTCGACGCCATCTTCTTACGCACCGTGGGGGGAAGAGCGATGAATTCCGTATTCATGCCGCACGGGCACTGCTGGTTATGGACGCCCGGCATCCTCTGGATGGAAGTGATAGCCAATCTGGTGATCGGGATCGCCTATTTCACTATTCCAATCATCCTGCTCTACTTCATCCGCTTGCGGAAGGACGTGCCCTATCCGTGGGTTTTCGGGTGCTTCGGACTCTTCATCTTCTTTTGCGGTACCGGGCACTTCGTCGACGTGGCGACCATCTGGTGGCCCGTCTATTGGTTCGACGCTTTCTGGGACAGCGGCACGGCGCTGACCTCCATCGGCACGGCCATCGGGCTCGCCGTCGTCCTGCCGGGGTTGCTCCGATCCGGGACCATTGAGGAGTATCTCCAGCAAGAGACTATCGACAAGCTCGCCGCGCAGAACCGGGCACTCGAAGAGGCGAACGCGCGACTTGCGGAGACTAATCAGACGCTTAACGAGCAGATGGCCGAGATGGAGCGGGCAACCGTCCAGCTTGCCGAGCGGGAGGTTCGAATCCGCGAGCTGAGGGTCGAGAACGAGCGCTTGAAACAGTAACGCTAGCCAGGGATGCAAAGCCGTCTTTCCTTCCAGGTGTGGGCTCTTGTCGCCGCACTCACAGTTATGAGTGCCCTGGCCTTTTATGTGGCGTGGCGGCTGCTCGGCGATCCAGCCATTACGGCAAAGCTGCCGGCCGATGCCCGCATCAGTCTTTGGCTCCAGCTCGGCATCGGTCTTGGCGCGGGCGCACTCGCCGCGGGTTCCGGGCTCTGGCTAGGGCTGTGCCTATCGAGGCCCCTGGCGCGCCTACGGCGGGAGGTGGCGCTGGCCGCACGGGGCGATCTCGACCGCCCTTTGGCTGCCCCGTTCAGGGTGTACGAGTTGCAGGATCTCGCCAACCAATTCGCCGCGCTTCTGGAGCGCCAGCGGAAGCTGCTCCAGCAGGAGCGAGACCGTGCGAGGACTGCGCGGCGGGCTCATGCCACAATGCTTAATGCCCTTGAGGACTCAAATGCTCTCGCCCGGGAGCGCCGGGCGTTGGTGGACACGCTTGAGGAGAAGGTTCGTACGCGCACGGCGGCGTTCGAGGCGGCTAACTGGGAGCTAAAAACCCTCAGCTACTCCCTCTCCCACGATCTTAGGGCGCCACTACGGGGCATCGACGGCTTCGCCCAAATCCTGCTCGAAGACGTCGGTGATCGGCTGCATCCCGCCGAAAGCGAGCACCTAACGCGTATTCGCATGGCAAGCCAGCACATGGGGAATCTTCTCGATGACTTTGGACGCTATCTTTCGCTTGCTCAGGAGCCGCGTCGGGAGGAACAGGTGGATCTCTCCGGAATCGCCTGGGAGATCGTAAACGATTTGGCTAAGCGCCACCCGGAAAGACGAGCGGAATGGGCGATTGCCCCCGGCCTGTTGGCCTGGGGAGACCGTAGACTCCTCCGAGTCGTACTCGACAACCTGCTCGGCAATGCCTTCAAGTTCACGGGCAAGACGCAATCGCCCTCCATCGAGCTTGGAAGTCACGAGAAGGCCGGAGAGACAGTCTATTTCGTGAGGGACAATGGGGCAGGTTTCGAGATGGCATACGTGGAGAAGCTCTTCATTCCCTTTCAGCGATTACATGCGGCCGAGGAATTCGCCGGGAGCGGCATGGGGCTTGCTCTCGTTCGACAGATCGTGGCGCGCCATGGGGGGAAGGTCTGGGCCGAGGCAAAGCCCGATGAAGGCGCCACCTTCTTCTTCACGCTCGCCGGTCAGGGATGCGCCGTCCCCTGAGCCGCATTTCCGGCGAGTTCACGCCGCTCAGCCGGGTAGACGCAAAATCAACCTCAGTGCGGTGTTTGCCGGTCAGCAAGTGGGCATTCGGGAGATCGCCGAGAATGTCTGACTTGTCAGCTTCCTGGTGCAGGAACTGGGTTTCTTGATGCGGACGCTGATCGCGTCGAAACCGCCGAAAACCCCTTCGGCCAAAAAGCGTTACCGATGGCTTCGGTACAGTCTAGTCTGTAACCCATGTCTCCGGCACAGACGTTGAGGAAATGGCGCGCCCGGCAGGATTCGAACCTGCGACCTTCGGCTCCGGAGGCCGACGCTCTATCCAGCTGAGCTACGGGCGCCGAGAGCGCTTACGATACTCTGAAGATCCGCTGTATCCAAGTCAAATCGCGCATCAAGCTCGCGCGCGTTGGCATTCGTGAATCAATTTTACTATAGTGTGCCGGATTCGTGTCTCTTTGCTCTCGTAACGGCCGTTTCGAAAATCAAGTTGCTTGAAACGCCTCGTATGGCGGTTTTGGGAGCTTGAACGCGTGAGGAGGAAGTTATGAGCCAAGAGCAGGACAGGCAGTTTATCCGTAATTTCATGATCGTGCTCGTAGCCCTGGTAGTGGCGGGTATCGGGTGCGGTGTCCTTGCAAACGCCATATCCGGCTGACAATTAGGAGAAACTTTCATGAGTCAAGAACAGGATCGGACATTCATCCGCAATTTCATGGTCGTGCTCGTTGCTTTAGCCGTGGCGGGTATCGCCTGCGGTGTGTTGGCCAATTCCATCGCCGGCTGATCAGGAACGTCAGGGCGACGCGAGGGGTCAGGATTCACACAGGCGATTGCTACGCAATTTTGGGTTGAGCTCGTTGCCCTGGCTCTGAAGCAATAGAGGTGCGGCGTCCTTGCCAGCGCCACAGCGGCGGCTACTGAATGTAGGAGGGCGCGATGAGTCAGGAACAAGATCGAAAGTTCGTCCGTAATTTCCTGGGTGTAATCGCTGCCCTGGCTCTCGCCGGAATCATTTTCGGCATCCTTGCGAACGTCTTGGTCGATGTCTATCAGGACCCGGGCGATCGGGCCCGACAGCTCGCCCGGTTGCGGGCCGAGCGCATGCAGCCCATAGGCGAAGTCAACGTTGCCAGCGAGCCCTCCGCGGTCGATACCGCGGAGGCCGCGCCTGAACCCGAAAGCGATGCCGCTGCCCGCAGCGGCGAGCAGGTCGTCGAGCAGGTGTGCTCGGCCTGTCATACGATCGAGTTCATGAACGCGCCGCGCATCGGAAATAAGGAGGAGTGGGCGCCAAGGGCCAAGGAAGGTCTCGATACCTTGGCCGAACATGCGCTGAAAGGATACGGCAATATGCCACCGCAGGGTGATGTCGTCAGCGAGGCCGAAGCTCGTGCGGCCGTCAGATACATGGTTGAGGCCAAAACGGGGCTTACGCTGAAATAGGCTCGCCGTTGGTCGTCTGCCACGCCCCGGTGTTTCACCGGGGCGATTGTTTGTCGCTTGCCTGAAAAGCTACCTTTGTTCGTTCTCGCCTAAAAACTGCCGACCCGCCCAGTCACGGGCAAACTGCCAGGCAATGCGCCCATTGCGCGCGCCGCGGCCGAGCGCAAAACGCAACGCCTCGCGGCGGACCGCCTCCGAATCGCCGACCGTGACGCCGAACTCCGCAAGCCAGCTGAAACAGATTGCCAAATAATCCTCCTGATTGAACGGATAGAAAGGCAGCCACAAGCCGAAACGCTCGGACAGCGATATTTTCTCCTCGACCGCTTCGCCGTGGTGGATTTCACCTTCGATGTTGTGCGCGGCCTCGTTTTCACTCATGTATTCGGGCAGCAGGTGACGCCGGTTGGAGGTCGCATAGATCAGCAGGTTGTCCGGTGTGTGCGCCAGTGACCCGTCCAGGCTCGCTTTCAGCGCCTTATAGCTGGGATCGCCGGCCTCGAAGGAGAGATCGTCGCAGAAGAGGATGAACCGCTCCGTGCGGCCATGAATCGGCTCCATGATTTGCGGAAGATCAACCAGATCCTGGCCCTCCACCTGAATCATCCGCAATCCCCGGCCGGCATACTCGTTGAGCACCGCCTTGACCAGCGACGATTTGCCGGTACCGCGCGAACCCCACAGCAGGACGTTGTTGGCCGGTAGCCCGGCGAGGAATTGACGCGTGTTGCGGTCGATTTCCGCGATTTGCTGCTCGATATGGCGCAGGCTCGCGAGCCGGATGTGATGCGGGTGTCTTATGGGCTCCAAATCGCGCCTGCCGCCGCTGCGGTGCCAGCGAAAGGCGATTGCTTCCTCCCAGCACGGAGCCGTCTGAGCGGTTGGCACCAGCCCCTCGAGCCGCTCCAGCAACCGCTCGGCGCGCGCTAGGAACTTGTCGAGCCTGTCCATTGCAATCCCCTTACTCGAGCTAGCGAGTGAGTGTCCAGACAAAGGTTATCCTGCCGGGGCGAGTCGGCAAGTACTTGCGTTCCGCGAGGATGCTGGCACTAGGCATCAAGGAAGCGGGTTCAGGTGCTGTTCACCGGGTGGGACGCTTCGATGCGATCGGAAGGCCGCGAGCGGCTGCCGGACACGTGCCTGTGCGTTTGCTTGCCCGGCGGAGGTCGGCATAGGCGGTTTTAAAGCCTTTCGTGCCAATCACGGTCCCGGCTTTCAATAAACAGCGGCGCTCGGTGCCCGCGTGTGCCCGGATTACCGCGCCCGGGCCGTCGCGTCGGCTCTGCGCACCGGCAGCTCCAGTAGGACCTCGAGACCGCCGCTGGCCATATTGGCGGCGCGAATTTGTCCATCATGAAGCGTCATTGCGCGCCGGGCAATGGCAAGCCCGAGGCCGTAGCCGCCGCTATCGCGGTCACGCGCCTCGCCAATGCGTAAAAAGGGTTGGCATACGCGCTCGAGTTCCGCCTCGGGTACCCCGGGGCCGCAATCGCGCACTGCAATCCGCCAGATGTTGCCCCGGCGCGTTATCATCAGCGTTACTTCCGTGTCAGCTGCCGTATGGCGGTTGATCCACGACACCAAAATACAATGCGCGACCGATCCCGACGCCGCATCCAATACCCCGTGGTGTGCGGCGCGGTTGGAATTGTGTTCCGCGTTGTCCCCGGAAGCGATGGATCGGTTCGGCGATTTTGAACGCGGCCTCGCCTGGGCGTATCTCGAACGGCAGTGAGCGGACGCGGGTTATGATGCTTCCCGGTCCGCCGCTTCGGCGTGCAACCGAATGCCGAGCGCGCGAATCACCTTGAATACGGTCGCAAATTCCGGATTGCCGCCCGCCGATAACGCGCGGTACAAGCTTTCCCGGGCGAGCCCCGTATCGCGGGCGAGCTGCGCCATACCCCGGACGCGGGCAATGTCGCCCAACGCGGCCGTGATCGCCGCCGGGTCATCCTGGCGCAATACCACGTCCAGATAATCGGCGACGCCGGCGCCGCGCATTTCCTCGCGGGTAAGCGGGCGATCGTTTTCATCCTCGCCGTCCCACACGTAATCGCCGCCCGGGGGCGGGTTGTTCACGGCGTCGAGGATCGTTTCCCGCTCAGTCCGCTTTCGCGAGCCATTCATGGTAGGCCTCCCGTTCCGTCGCGCTGGCGCGCCGGAAACTGATAATCCTGATTTGCTCGCCGTGCGCCGTGTAGGCGAGCGACAACACGGCGAGCCGGTCGAACACATAGGCGAAGGATTGGATGCGCGCTTCGCCGCGCCGCGTGACCGGGACGTCCAACCGATACGGCGATTCCAAAACCATGCGGGCATCGGCGAAATCGAGTCCGTGTTTGGCGAAGTTGCGTTGCCGTTTGGCTTCGTCCCATATCACGCCCATGGATCGTATTGTAACCTATAAGTTACATACGGGGTAGCCCCGGACGCACGCAACCATTGCCCCTAGCACTTGCACAACGCTGCTTGTTTTTGGAATTTCCGCTATTGGTTGCCGTTGCGCCGGCCCGGGAAATAACAAAATTAATTTGTTATATCAATTCGTTGCGTGCTTAGGCGACCAATACGGTATCGTTACTTTTTCGCCCACTGACGCTGGGCGAGGAAGATGGCCGTGCGCAGCGAAGCATGGTAAGCCAGAACCAGAGCCAGATTCGCAGGCATAGCCGGCTCATGCCCGTCTGAGGTACTGGTAGCCGGCGCCGCGAATGGTCTCGATCCGCGAGCGGCCATCCGGCAGTGGCCCGAGCTTGCGGCGCAGATTGCTCACGTGCATGTCGATGCTGCGGTCGAAGGGTTGCAGGACGCGTCCCAGAGCCTCACGAGAGATATCCTCGCGCGGGACCGGATAGCCGACCGAGCGCGGCAGTACCGCCAGTACCTCGAACTCCGCGCTGGTGAGTTCCACCGTTGTCCCGCTGCAAGTCACCCGGCGCGCCGCCGGGTCCAGCACGACATCGCCTACTTGCAGGAGCGAATGCACAGCTTTCGATTCGCGGCCCCGGCGCAGTAGCGCCCTCAGCCGAGCCACCAGCAGAGGCGGATTGAATGGTTTGGGTAGATAATCGTCGGCACCGAGTTCGAGCCCGACGATGGTGTCGACATCGTCGCCCCCGGGCAGTGAGCCTGCGTCGCAAGCTGATGCAGCGCCTGTGGGAGAATGCCGGCGATGCGGGCGCAACCGACCAGCTAATTTCGGGGATGCAAAGGCGGATGGGCGAGAAGATGCATTTGCTGGCCGAAGCGATGGGCAGCGTTCACGAGGTGCTCACGCCGGAGCAACGTCCAAAGGTCGCCGAGTTGCTCGGGCACGGCCGATCAGGCAACCACGGCGGTTATGGCAGGGGCAAACACCACGAGAGGTAAAGCGCAAGCGCATCGAGCGCAGTAGACATACCTGCGGCGGTACCCGAAAGCGGGTGCCGCCTGTGTAAGCCAATCCCCGTACTTCGTTAGCCCGCCTTCCAGCACCTATTGACGAATGCGAATCACTCGCATTATACTTTACGTCGTTCGATAAGCGCCTGGAGAGATCGATGCACTACCGAATCGAAGCGTATCTGGTGGATGGAAATCCGCGGCTGCAGATCAAGGAAGCTGAGTCTGAGGCGGTTCGGCTGGTGTGGGATTGTCCGCAGTGCCCCGATGAGGAAAGGGGATCCGAGCGGGAACTCGGGCAATCGCTGGAAACGGAAGAGGCGCTGCACAAGCTCTTTCGCAAGCTTTTTTTGTTGACCACCGCCCAGTATCTAAGCGGCCAAATGGAGGACAAGTAGTTTTCCGTACAGACGGGCGCGGATTGTCCTTCCTTGCGAGGCCTGCAGAGCGATTCGCATCACCTGCGCCCTTTAGAAGCGCATGGCTTTGTCTCTCGTTATGGGCGGATGTGCTCATTGCCCGTATGGCGCGGTTACGGCCGTGTCGCCATCGCCTGGTTCAACTCGCTGGAGTCCGAGCTGCCCTGCCACCCCTATAGGTGGCGGGCTTTTTTTTTGTGCGCCAGGCATGGCGCGCAGCGCCTTGACTCGCGCACAAAAAACCGGACACCGATCGCGCCGGATCGGTGTCCCAAGGAGGTTGCAGCTGGATGGCGAATCGATTCTGCGTTCACCTATCCATGGGAGAAGCGTTGGTCACGATACGGCTCGACCTAAGAAATTGAAATGCCGCAAATTGTCGCACCCGGGATGCGACAATGTGTCGCCTTTACTCGCCGGTGGTGGCGACTTATCGTTAGTCACTTTTCCTGAGCGAGCGAGTGCGATTCTGCGGCAATCGCAAGCGAATCGGCGCTTGGCGGCTCGTTGTCCGGACCCCTTGGCGCGTCATGATTTTTGCAAAAGCTCGATAAGGGTGACCCAGTCGCGCCGCGAGGCGTGAAACGGAGGATGAACGTGAGGTCTCGCGCTTTGTCTCGAACGGGCGGCCCCAGAAGGGGCGGGCGCCGCCGGACCGCAGGCCCGAGAAGGGCAGGCGCGCTGAGTGTTCTCGCGCTTGCGGGCCTGGGCTTTACGGGCGCCACCGCCTTGGCCGGGAAGGCGCTCGCTGGCCACGTTGCGGCGCCGGCGCTGGAGTTATCCGAGCCGGTGACGGTCGAGCGCGCCGAGGCCCGCAATCCCACGGTGGCGGTCGACGCGCGCTCGGGGACGGTGTATTTGGCTTGGGCGCAGGAAGCGCCGGGGACGGATCCCGCGGCAAAGGGGGGTGAGCGGGAATATGATCCCGCGGTGCAGGCGCTGCTCGCGCGTTCGGAGGATGGCGGGCACCACTTCGCCACGCCCACGGTGGTCAATGCCCCGGAAGACCGCGTGGTGTCTTCCACCGTGAGCCCGACTCGGGTCGCCGTGGGCCCTGAGGGCGAAGTCTATGTGCTCTATCAGCATCGCGACCTGAGCTATAAGCCCGGCGGTTGGCATTACGGCCGGAACGTCCTGCGGCTCGTCGTCTCGCATGACGGGGGACGTCGGTTTTCCGCGCCCGTGGACGTCGCGAGCGAGGCGCTCGAAGGCGTTCCGAACTCGGTCGGGATGCTCAATCTCTTCGTCGCCCCTCAGGGCACGCTCTATGCGTCCTTTCTCGATCATCGAGAGCAACTCGGCTACTACATCGAGCATCAGAAGGCCCCTCCGTGGGATCACACCCCGCCCACCCAACTGCGCGTGGCGCGATCGAATAATGGCGGCAAGCGCTTCGAGCGGAGCCGACTCGTCGCCAAGCCTACCTGTGCGTGCTGTGGGACGCAGCTCGCGCAAGGGGCAGACGGGCCGTTGTATGCCACTACCCGGGGCGCCTGGAAGGAGCTCAAAGGCTCGGTCGACGAGGTTCGCGATCCGTTTGTCTCCACCTCGCGCGACGGGGGCACGAGCTGGTCCGAGGCCAGCAAGATTCATGACGATCGCTTCAAGATCAGCGCCTGCCCCGATGTCAGCTCCGGGCTCGCCGTCGATACCCGCGGGCGTTTGCATGCCGCCTGGTACACGGGCACCGAATCCCACCCCGGCGTGTTCTATGCCCGCTCGGATGATGAGGGGCAAACCTTCTCTGAGCCGGTCGCCCTTCTCACGGATGACTGGGTCCCCTACGGTGACGTCAAGCTCACTGTGGACAGCAACGACAATGCCTGGGTCGCCTTCGAGGACCGCCGGGCGGAGAAGGATCGCATACAGATCGCCCGGATCTCCCCACAGGGCGAGGTAGTCCAATCCGCAAGCTGGTTGGGCACCGCTCCGGATGTGGCCGCACGCGACGATGCGCTGATCGTGACCTGGGGTGTTCAGGGGACTGGAGATCATGCCGTCGGCGGCGAGATCAACGTTCGAGTCGCCCGCATCGGGCAAAGCGCAAGCAAATGAACGAGAAACGCTTGGCCAGCGCAGGTTGCCGGTTGCTCACGTGTGTGGCGGCATGCCTCGCGCTCGCTTGGGGGCCGCTTGCCTGGCCCAAGGAACCTCCCGCCCCGGACTATGAGGCCCGAGTACTGGGCAGCGCCGAAGAGATTGCGCTGACCGCGCTGCGCGGCCGGGTGGTCCTGCTAAACACCTGGGCCACCTGGTGTACCCCTTGTCGCCAGGAAATGCCGGGCTTTGAGGCCCTGTACCGGAAATATCGGCAGCGCGGCCTCACGGTCGTCGGCGTCAATGTCGATGAGGGACGTGCCGATGCGAGCGTCAAGCGTTACGTCGAGGCGCTCGGCTTGAGCTTCCCGATCTGGCGTGACCCTCAGAATCGATTCAGCAAGCGCTTTCGGGTGCTGGGCGTTCCGGAGACCTTCCTCATCAACCGCGCGGGGCGCATCGTGCATCATTGGCGCGGGCTCATGGCAGCCGATGCCCCGCAGAACCTGGCATTGATCGAGGCGGCGCTCGATCGGCGCGAGGATGGGGGTGAGCGCGTGACGGTAGTGCGCATCGATGGCCAACCCAATCCGTCCGCGCCGTTGCCTTGATACTGTAACGGCCTCGATATCTCCGTCGCGAGCAACACGGCGGTGGCCGCCTGAATGAGCCCGGATGGAGCCATCCGGGACGTTCGTTTCACCGAGGGATGAGCGGCTGATCGGCCGTGGGAACCAAGCGGATTCCGGCCATCGACCTCACTGGTATTCTCGATTCCGGCGTCCATAAGCGTGGTGCTGCCGAGTAGCGTCCAACCGCCTGTCAGCCCATCCGGCCGACGAGATCTCAAGACCCTGGCTGCCATTCATCCCGACTGTGTGGGCGAAGTTCACGAACTCACCAGCACGGGCGATCCGAACCGCGCCGCTTTAGCCATGATGCCGCCCAGCGCGGCCCTTTACGCCGTTCTACGTTTGGTTGGCGGGCGAGCAGTCGCTACGGCCATGACGGGTGAGGGTGGCAGGCAACTGGGCGTTGTCGACTTGATCAGCGCTAACATGCGCGGCGTAGGCGCGGACCAAGGTGCGTGATTCGGCACCAAGCCAACCAGGTCACAGAACACTACAAAGCCAGCGGCCGACCAACGGTTAGAAGTTCGATGCGCGCGTTGTTTTTCTGCGCGATTGGCCTGGTGGTTCACTACTTGCCGTAGTGGTGTGTAAAGCTGTACAGATACAGGAGACAGATAGCTCGATTGATAACTTTTACGAGAGTTGAGCGCTGTGGAGGTCACCCACAGCATGTGCAAGCGCTTTTTCGGGCAGCGCTAACCGAATCGGCCGCTACCCGGCACGCCTCGCATTGGAGAAAACGGAGATCGAGATAGTGAGATGAGAATAGTGCGCACTTATTACTACTTCGCTTATGGCTCCAACCTGCACCCGCTGCGCCTTGGCCGGCGCACCCCGTCTTGCCGGCTGCTCGGTGTGGCGAGCCTTACCGGCTACCGGCTGCGATTCCATAAACGCAGCGATGCCGACGGTTCGGCCAAGTGCAATGTGTTGCCGAGCGAGGAGCACCGGGATGCGGTGATGGGTGCCGTCTATGAGCTCGACATGAAAGACCAAGCGGTACTGGATCGTATCGAGGGGCTCGGACCGGGGGGGTATGAGCGGCGCACGGCGCGGGTGAAGCTGGGCGGGCAGCATCTGTCGGTATTCTTCTACGCGGCGCTGGAGACCCACATCGACGCCCGGTTGATTCCGTTCACCTGGTACCGGGATCTCGTCTGGTGCGGTGCGCTCTGGCATGGCTTCCCTGCCGCCTACGTGGAGGGCATCCGCCGGATCAAGGCGTTCATCGATCCCGACTCCGCACGGGCCGCCGAGCACCGGGCGCTGTGCGAGGCCATGCGGGCCTGGCGCCCCGAGCACGGTTACGCCGAGTCGTGAAACGCGTCTATACCTCGTCGGATCTGCTCCTGGTGGGGCATTTGGCCGAGGTGTTGAGACAGCGCAATATCCACCACGTGGTGCGCAACCTTTACCTCACCGGCGGTGCCGGTGAGCTGCCGCCCACGGCCATCTGGCCCGAGATCTGGGTGGATGACGAGGACGATGAGCTGGCCCGACGGCTGATCGACGAAGTGCTCGGCCGGAGCGCCTCGACGGCTTCGGCCTGGGTGTGCCCCGGCTGCGGCGAGCGGATCGAGGGTCAATTCGCGGCCTGTTGGAATTGCGCCACCCACGCGCCTCCCGAGGAATGAGGCATCGGCCCGCGGCCAATGGCACCCATCGGTTTCCGCCGTGGCTCACGAACCCTTTTGCGCGCAAAGCCCAAGGCGGATAATCTGCACCGCCATGATTACACTGCGAAACATCACCCTGCGCCGTGGCCCCGAGCCGCTGCTCGAGCAGGCCAATCTGGTCGTGCATTCGGGGCAAAGAGCCGGTCTGGTGGGTATGAACGGCTCCGGCAAGAGCTCCTTGTTCGCCTTGCTGCTTGGAGAACTGCAGCCCGACGCCGGGGACGTTGAATTACCGCCCGGCCTCGCTGTGGCCCATATGGCCCAGGAGACGCCGGCACTCGCGCGTTCCGCCGTCGACTATGTTCTCGACGGTGATGCCGAGCTGCGCCAGGTGGAGCGTGCAATGGCCGCTGCGGAAGCGGCCGAAGAGGGCGAGGCGATCGCCGCCAGTCACGCCCGCTTCGACGCCATCGACGGCTACAGCGCCCGCGCGCGTGCTGCCGAGTTACTCGACGGGCTCGGATTCGCGGCCGCCGAGCACATGCGAGCGGTCGAGGAATTTTCCGGAGGCTGGCGGGTACGGTTGAATCTCGCCCGCGCGCTCATGCAGCGCTCGGACCTGCTGCTGCTCGACGAGCCGACCAACCACCTGGATCTGGAGGCGGTGCTGTGGCTCGAGACCTGGCTGCGAGCCTATTCCGGCACGCTCATGCTCATTTCCCACGACCGGGAATTCCTGGATGCCGTCACCGACGGCATCGTGCATATCGAGCACCGGCGATTGAACTATTATCGCGGCGGCTACAGCGAGTTCGAGCGGCAGCGCGCCGCCAGGCTTGCCCAGCAGCAGGCGCTGCACGACAAGCAGCGCCAAGAGATCGCGCACCTGCAGCGGTTCATCGACCGATTCCGCGCCAAAGCGAGCAAAGCCCGGGCGGCGCAGAGCCGAATCAAAGCGCTGGAGCGCATGGAGCGGGTGGCTCCCGCCCATGCGGACTCGCCGTTCCACTTCGTTTTTCCGCAGCCGCCGCGGGCATCGAACCCGATGCTGCAGCTCGAGGATGTCTCTCTCGGCTATGCGGAGCGCACCGTCCTCTGCGGCGTGCGCCTCAGCCTGCGTCCCGGCGCGCGGCTGGGTCTTCTGGGGCCGAACGGGACCGGTAAGTCCACCCTGGTGCGGGCATTGGCGGGAAGGCTTCGACCCAAGAGCGGGACCCTGACCGGCAGCCGCCACCTCAAGGTGGGTTATTTCGCGCAGCATCAGCTCGAGCAGCTCGACCCCTCGGCGAGCCCGTTGCAGCACCTGCAGCGTCTGACCCCGGAGGCGCCGGTGCAGTCGCTGCGGGATTTTTTGGGCGGTTTCGGTTTCCCCGGTGCGCTGGCGACCGAGGCTTGTGCGCCGCTATCGGGCGGCGAGCGGGCGCGGCTCGTGCTGGCGCTGGTGGTCTGGCAACGTCCCAATCTGCTGCTGCTCGACGAGCCGACCAATCACCTGGACCTGGCCATGCGCCATGCCCTGGTCGTGGCGCTGCAAGGCTTCGAAGGCGCGACCGTCACCATCGCGCACGATCGCCATCTGCTCACCAGCACGGTGGACGATTTTTACCTGGTGGCCGACGGCGGCGTGCGCCGCTTCGATGGCGATCTGGAGGACTATCGTCAGTGGCTCGGTGAGCGCCGGCGCGTGCGGCCGGGCGCCGGCGGCAACGGGGCCGCGGAGAAAGTCAGTCGTGCGGCGGTGCGCCGGCGTGAGGCACAGCAACGTGCCGCGTTGCAGCCGCTGCGCAAGCAGGTGGAGGAGTTGCTCGGTGAGCTGCAGCGCCTGGACGACGAGTTGGGTGCGCTCGAAGGCGAGCTGGCCGAACCGGCGTTATATGAAACCGCTGAAAAGGACCGCCTGATGCACCTGCTCCAGCGCCAAGGCGAGCTGCGCAGCCGTCAGGCGAACGTGGAGAGTGCCTGGGCGGAGGCCGAGGAAGCCCTGCAAGCGGCGCAACAGCCCTGAACCGGCGCGGCATGCGACGGCTGCGGCGGGGTTGTAAATGCCGCCGCCGACCCACATGGATCGATCTTATGAGCGCATGCGCGTGCAGCGGGAGAGGGAGCCCCATGAGCTATAATGTCGCCCAGAAGCTGATCGCCGATCATCGGCTAGAGGGCGAGATGCGGCCTGGTGCCGAGATCGGGCTGCGCATCGACCAGACCCTTACCCAGGACGCCACCGGGACGCTGGCCATGCAGGAGTTCGAGGCCATGGGTCTGCCACGGGTGCGTACCGAGTGTTCCGCCCAATACGTAGACCACAACCTGCTCCAGGTGGATTTCAAGAACGCCGACGATCATCTGTTTCTGCGCAGCGCCGCGCGTAAATTTGGCGTGTGGTTCAGTCCGCCCGGAAACGGCGTGAGTCATCCCGTTCATATGCAGCGCTTCGGTGCGCCGGGCAAGACACTGCTCGGCTCCGACAGCCACACTTGCGCCGCCGGATCGCTCGGGATGCTGGCGATCGGCGCGGGTGGGCTGGAGGTTGCCATGGCCATGGCGGGTGAGCCCTTCTATCTCAAGATGCCGAAGGTCATGGGCGTGCGCCTGAGCGGTAAGCTGCCGGATTGGATCAGCGCCAAGGATGTCATCCTGGAGATGCTGCGCCGCCACGGCGGCGCGGGCGTCGAAGGCAAGATCATCGAGTACTACGGCCCCGGGCTTGCCGAGCTGAGCGCCATGGACCGTCATGTCATCGCCAACATGGGCGCGGAGCTGGGCGCGACCACGACGGTCTTTCCCGCGGACGAACAGACCCGGTGCTTTTTGCGTCAGCAGGGGCGGGAAGATGCGTGGCGGCCTCTTCAAGCCGACGAGGGGGCGGAGTACGACGAGCACGACGCGATCGATCTCTCGCAGCTCGAGCCGCTGATCGCGCTGCCGAGCAGTCCGGGCAACGTGGTTGCGGTGCAGGAGGTGGCCGGACGGCCGATCTATCAGAGCTATATCGGCTCGTCCGCGAATCCGGGACTTCGTGACTTCGCCATTGCCGCGAGAATCGTAGCCGAGCGCCGAATCGCTGCGGGCGTTTCTTTCGACATCAATCCGACCTCGCGGCAGATCCTCGATGCCTTGATCAAGCTTGGCTTGCTGAGCGCGCTGCTCGCTGCCGGGGCGCGGTTGCACCAGACGGGCTGCAACGGTTGCATCGGCATGGGTCAGGCCCCCGCGACCGGGCGTATCAGCCTGCGCACCGTGCCACGCAACTTCCCGGGGCGCTCCGGCACCAAGGAGGATGCGGTCTATTTGTGCAGCCCCGAGACTGCGACGGCCTCCGCGTTGACCGGCGTGATCACCGATCCGCGTACCCTCGATATGGCCTATCCGCGCTTCGTGGAGCCCGAGACGGTGGATACGGCGGCGGATCTCGTGCAGCCGCCGGAGGAGGACGGCACGGCGGTCGAGCTGCAGAAAGGGCCGAATATCCGCGGGCTGCCGGAGTTCGAGCCGGTGAAGGACGAAATCGTCGGGCCGGTGCTGCTCAAAGCCGGCGACGATGTCTCCACCGACGAGATCCTTCCCGCGGGGGTGCAGATCCTGGCGCTGCGCAGCAATATCGAGGCGATCAGCCGCTTTACCTTCAGCCGTTTGGATGAGAGCTATTACGAGCGGGCCGTGGAGTACCAGAGCGGCGGTTCGCTCGTCGTGGCCGGAAGCAATTACGGCCAGGGCTCCAGTCGTGAGCACGCGGCCGTGTGTCCAGCCTATCTCGGGGTGCAGGCGGTGATCGCGAAGTCCTTCGCCCGGATTCACTGGCAGAATCTGGTGAATTTTGGCGTGCTGCCGCTGCAGTTCTGCGATCCGCAGGATTGGGAGCGGATCGGTCAAGGCGATGTCGTGGCGATCGAGGGAATTCACGAGGGGCTGCGCCAGGGCGATGAGCTGCGCGCGTTCAACCGCAGCCGCGACGAGGGCTACCCGCTTAGGCACGCTCTGAGCGAGCGTCAGATCGAGGTGCTGATGCAAGGCAGCCTGATCAATTACGTGCGTCACAAGCACGCGGCCTGAGATTGCTGTGGGTGTCGAGGACTGCACTCCAGGGGCGAGATGGTTATTAGCACTCGGGCGCCGCAGTCGTGCAAGCGAGGTGCACTGGTATGCGAATACAAAGGTGGTGGTGGATGTTGGCGGGCATGATGGTCGTGCTGAGCGGCTGTGGCACTCAGGCACTGATCCCCGATGCGCCCGCCAACAATCCGCGGCTCTCGCAGGTGCACGCGCGACCGAACGATTATCGCGGGCTCGCGGTGCGTTGGGGCGGAACGATCGTGGGGGTCGAGAACCAAGAACAGGAGACCGTGCTGCTTATCATGGGACAGCCGCTGGACGACGACGGTGAGCCTTACGCCGACGGTGCCAGCCAGGGCCGTTTCATGGCAAAGATCAACGGCTTTTTGGATCCGGTCGTCTACTCGGCCGGCCGTTCGGTGACGGTGGTCGGCACGCTGGTGGGCGCGGAGTCTCGTATGATCGGTAGTTACTCGTACCGCTACCCGGTCGTCGCTGCCGAAGCCTACCACCTCTGGCCGCAGCAGCGGCCGGTGCCCCGCTACAGTTCGTGCTCTAACCGCTACTGGTTCGGCTCGCCCTTCTATCCCTGGTACCGGATGGGGTACGGCTGGCCGCTCGGTTATTGCTGGTAAGCCGACAGGCGGCGATGTGTTTGTTCCCCGCAACGGATTGCAAGCCGTACGCCCCGTCGCATCTCCCCTGGACATGCCGGATGACCGTCCTTCTCGGCTGCCGCCGGGGCACGTCGGCCGTTCGTAATTGTCCAAATCCTGGGCGACTTCGTGAAATGGAGGGGGCGTGACCGCGGATGATCACAATGGCGTGGCAGACGGCCTGGACGCGGCCAAGCAGACGCGCCGGAAAAGCCGCCGCAACGTGCGCCGCGGCGCGGCCGACCGGGTCGCCGTAGTCAGCGGGCTGCGGACCCCGTTTGCCCGTCAGCTCACGGCGTACCGCGATCTCAACTCCATCGAGCTCGGTACCCTGGTTACCAACGAATTGCTGGCGCGCATGGAGCTCGACCCCAAGCTGATCGAGCGTGTGGTCTTCGGTCAGGTTCTGACGCCCCCGGAAGCCCCCAATATTGCCCGTGAGGTGGTGCTGCAGACGGGCTTGGACCCGGCGACCGATGCTTACAGCGTGACCCGCGCCTGTGCCACGAGCTTTCAGACCACCGCCGATATCGCGCAGGCCATACGCTTGGGGGAGATCGAGGTGGGCTTGGCCGGTGGGGCCGATACGACATCGGTCTTGCCAATCCAGGTCTCCAAGCGTCTTGCGGGTATGCTACTGAAAGCGTCCAAGGCGAAAACGCTGCCCCAGCGCCTGGCCACGTTTCGCTCGCTGCGCCCAAAGGATTTGGCACCTCGTTCGCCGGCCGTGCGGGACTACTCCACGGAACTGAGCATGGGCGAGATCGGCGAGCAGATGGCCAAAAGCCACGGCATCAGCCGCGCGGAGCAGGACGAGTTCGCTCTGCGCTCCCACCGACTGGCTCATCAGGCCTGGGAGGAAGGCAAGCTCGGCGCCGAGGTGATGTACGCCTTCACCGGCAAAGATCAGCAGCCCATCCATCGCGACAACAACATCCGTGGCGACGCTTCCCTGGAGGCGCTCGGCAAGCTCAAGCCGGCCTTCGATCGTCGGCACGGCAGCGTTACCGCCGGCAATTCCACGCCCCTGACCGACGGGGCGAGCGCGTTGGTGCTGATGAGTGAGCGCCGCGCGCGGGCACTTGGCTACGAGCCGCTGGGCTGGATTCGCTCCTGGTCTTTCGCGGCGGTAAATCCGTTCCATGACGCGCTCATGGCGCCCACTTACGTGACGCCAGTCGCGCTCGAGCGAGCGGGCCTGCGGCTCGACGAGCTGACGCTGATCGATATTCACGAGGCCTTCGCTTCGCAGACGCTCGCCAACTTGAAGTACTGGCCGGACCGTTCCTTTGCCCGTGAGCGGCTGGGTCGGGATGAGCCCATCGGCGAGGTGGACTGGGAGCGGCTCAACGTGCTCGGCGGTTCCATCGCGTACGGGCATCCGTTCGCCGCCACCGGTGGGCGCATGATCGTGCAGACACTACGCGAGCTGCGCCGACGCGGTGGGGGCACCGCGCTGGCGACGGCCTGTGCGGCCGGTGGCCTGGGGGCCGCCATGGTTCTGGAGGTGGCATGATAGCGAGGCAGGAGACGGCGGCGCGGCACAAGGAGGCGAGCGAGCCGGCGTTGAGCCTCGAGCGGCGGGACGACGGCGTGGCCTGCATTTGGATTGATTGTCCCGGGCAGAGCCAGAATACGCTCGGTCGCGAGGTGATGAACCAGGCCGGTGAGTTGCTCGACCGCTTGGAGCGCGATGAGTCGCTTCAAGGGTTGATCTTTATCAGCGGCAAGCCCGGTTCCTTCATCGCCGGCGCGGACATCCATATGATCGACGCCTGCGGGAGCGCCGCGGAAGCGACTGCTCTGGCTGAAGAGGGGCAGGCGATTTTCCAGCGCATCGCGGCTTTCCCCGTGCCCGTGGTGGCCGCGATCCACGGCGTCTGTCTCGGCGGCGGCCTGGAACTGGCGCTCGCCTGTCACGCCCGGGTCTGCACCGACGGCGAGCAGACCCGGCTGGGCCAGCCCGAGGTCCAACTCGGGCTGTTGCCCGGCGGTGGCGGCACTCAGCGTCTGCCGCGGCTGATCGGCCTGCCGGCGGCGCTCGATCTGATGCTGACCGGCAGGCGCCTGCGTTCGGCTCAGGCGCAGCAACTCGGGCTGGTCGACGATCGGGTTCCGGAGTCGATTCTGCTGGAGACGGCTTGTGAGTGGATCGCGGTGTGCCGCCGCGGGTCGGTTCGGCGCGCCGCCGGCGTGCTCGCCGGGCTGAAATCCTGGGCATTGGGAGGCAACCCCTTGGGCCGCGCGGTGGTGCTGCGGCAAGCGCGGCGGCGCGTAGACAAACGCACGCGAGGTAACTATCCGGCGCCGCCGCGTATCATCGACTGTGCGGCGAGCGCGATGAGCAAAGGCCTGGCGCAGGGGCTCAAGGCCGAGGCGCAGGCGTTCGGTGAGCTGGCGATGACACCGCAGGCCCGTCAGCTCATCAATCTCTACTTCGCCACTACCGCCATGAAAAGGGATACCGGCGTGGCCGACCCGAGCCTCGAGCCACGCGCGGTGCGGCGCATCGGTGTGCTGGGCGGCGGCATGATGGGCGCGGGGATCAGCTTTGTAACCGCCGGCCGGGCCCGGGTGCCTGTGCGGCTGAAGGATGTCGCGCCGCAGAGCCTGGCGAGCGGTCTGAAGTACATCAACGAGCGCATCGATCAGCGGCTGCAACGGCATTCCGTTACCCGCTTCGAGGCGGCGCGCGAGCGGCGCCGGGTTACCGCGACCTTGGATTTCAGCGGCTTCCGGGGGCTGGACCTGGTCATCGAGGCGGTGTTCGAGGACCTCGAGCTGAAGCATCGAATGGTCCGTGACGTCGAAGCCAACTGCAACGAACACACCATTTTTGCCAGCAATACCTCGTCACTGCCGCTGGCGCGGATCGCGCAGGCCGCCGAGCGGCCGCATAACGTCATCGGCCTGCACTATTTCTCACCCGTGGAGCGTATGCCGCTGGTGGAGGTCATCGCCCACGAGCAGACCTCGGCGCAGGTAATTGCCACGGCGATGGCGTTCGCGCGGGCCCAAGGAAAGACGCCCATCCTGGTGCGCGACGGGGTCGGTTTCTACGTCAACCGCATCATCGCGCCCTATCTCAATGAAGCCGCGCATCTGCTCGAGGAGGGCGTGGCGATCGAGCGCATCGATGAGGCGCTGGTGCGCTTCGGATTTCCAGTGGGGCCGTTCAAGCTGCTTGACGAGGTGGGTATCGATATCATCGCCAAGGTGGCCCCGTTACTGCATGAGGCTTTCGGCGAGCGGATGCGCCCGGTGGCCGCGATCGAGCGCATGCTCGACGACGAACGCTTGGGCAAGAAGAGCGGGCGAGGATTCTATTCCTACGGCGGCAAGCGCAGCGGCAAGGAGGTCGACGAACGCGTCTACGGTCTGCTGGAGGTGCCTGTGCGCAAGGAGATGACGGAGGGGGCGATCGTCGAGCGCACCGTCACTCCGATGCTCAACGAGGCGGCGCGTTGTCTGGACGAGGGCGTGATCCGCAGCGCCCGCGACGGGGACGTCGGTGCGGTGTTCGGCATCGGGTTCCCGCCGTTTCGGGGAGGGCCGTTTCGCTACATGGACAGCCTCGGCCTCGGTGCATTGACGCGCACGCTGCAGGGCTTCGAGCCCGACTATGGTGAGCGTTACGCGCCGGCGGCGGTTCTCGTTGCGATGGCCCGGGAGGAGAGCGCCTTTTACGCGGATTCCGGAGGACGATGAGCCACTTTTCCGCAGATGCAACGCCCGCTGGGGCTCGGGGCGGGGTAGTGCAATGCGCTCCGATCTGTGAGCGTCGAACGCCGTGGCGTCTTTGTCGATCTCACGTGAGGCGGGAGGATTTGCGGCCCGCAGCCCGTGCTGTTTGCCAGCGGAGCGTGCCGAAGCGACCTTCCGCCGTCTCGCGCTTGCCCAGGGGCTGATGGACGCCACGGTCGCCATCATTTCCGATCGCAAGTTCCGCGAGGCTGCGGACAGCGCCCCCATTCTGCTAGGCTGGCGCAAGCAGATTGGCAAGGCCATAGAGGTCTGAGATCGGCTGGCAGCATCGCGAGCCCGACCCGGCGCAGTGGCGCCTGCGCATCGGCGAGCGCGTCATTCCTCCAGCGTGAAGCCGACCTTGAGCACCACCTGATAATGGGCGACCCGCCCGTTGGCGATGTGCCCGCGAGTCTCGACCACCTCGAACCACTGCAGATTGTGGACCGTTTTGCCGGCCCGGCTGATGGCGTTCTCTATGGCCTCCTCGATGCTGTTGGGCGATGACCCGGCCAGCTCGATGAGCTTGTAGATGTGCTCGCTCATGGGGTCGTCTTCTCCTCGGTCTCGGGTGGGTGCGGAACATACATGTCTATTGAATCATGCTCGGACTATAGTAGACATGCCGACGCGTCTGCGAGCGTCGCCACGTGCGGAAACGGGCGTTTCCGCACCCATGAACCGATTCGGGGCCGGACGCCCGCGAGAGCGCAAACGATGGACCGGTACCGCGAGTCCGGTCCGCCTTGCGCATCGAACCGAGAAGGGGAGCACTGAATGCGCGCCGTTTCGTCCTTATATTGCCTCCTGCTGGCCGTGCTCGTTTCATGGCTCGTGATCGCGGGCTGTACCACCTATGGCGAACGGGTGGCTCCGGTGCCGCTACCCGCGGCGCAGGAGGGCGCGGTGAATATCGAGGGTGCCAGCGTCGTGGCGCGGGCGTTCCTCGACCCGAGGGCCGCCCAGCAGGCCTTCGGCTTCAATATTCGAAATGCGGGGTTGCTGCCGGTTCAGTTCGTGATCGACAACCAAAGCGGCGAGCCGATCGCGGTGGAAGCGCAGCAGACGCTGCTCATTGATCAGCAAGGCAATGCCTGGCCGCTGCTCTCGGCGGCGCGAGCGCGGGAGCGGGTGAGCGCGTCGGTGAGTCGGGGCGAGAGTATCAAGGCGGGTGCCAAAAGCTCCCTTCTCACGGGCTTGGCCGGCGCCGTGGCTGGCGCGGCCTATGGTATCGTCACGGGTCAGGATGTCGGAGCCACCGCCGGCAAGGGGGCCGCGGCCGGCGCCGCGGTCGGCGCGATTGCGGGGGGCGCCTCCCGCTACGCGACGGTAGGGGAGGATGTGCGACGCGACCTGGAGCAGAGCTCCTTGCAGGATCGGGTGATCCACAAGGGGGAGCTCGCCCACGGCTATCTGTTCTTTCCCGGCAATGACGAGGCAAACTCGGTGCAGTCCCTGCGCCTGTCCTTGCGTATCGGAAAAGCAACCCGCATCGTCAACATCCCCATCGCGCCGACCGCCGCCGAGCGCTGAAGCGTAGGAGGTTTGCTGAAGGCCGCTTCGACTCGGCCGCAAGCGCCGGCGTGGTTGTCGTCGCCGCTCCGTCCCGCTCTTTCTCACCGAGCTGCCGGGCCACCCCCAGAAGCGGTCACTGGCTTCTGCCACCCGGGGGAGGCGGCTCGCCCCTGGCACGGTATGGCGCGGCGCCCTGGCTAACGGCTGCGCGAGTCGGCGCGGGATCGGGCGTGGTCGAATTGTCCAGCGCCGTCCTTTGCGAGAGGGCGAGATCACGAATGCTCACGTCACCGACGCGCTCGGATACCGCCGCCTCGAACTGCGCCATGAACTCGGCCACCGCCTGCGGGGCCTGCAACTGCGCGGGGGCAAGCCCTGAATGCTCGCAATGTCGGCGCAGCGTTGTGAGCGCGTCGTAAACCCGCGTGGTCTCCAGCGGCACCGCCGGTAGGTAGCGCACGGTATTCTGCTCGTCAATTCCCTCGAGCAGCCCGCAGTCGCTTAATGCCTTCAGCACCTCGTCGAACGGGGCTTGCGGAAGCTGCAGCCGCTCGGTCAGCTTCGCGGCGGTCCACGGCGGCTCGTGGCGGTAATATCGCTCGGCGACCAGGACCAGCACGCTGAGGCCGATCCATTCGATCATGCGCGAGGACAGCCGCGGTTCACGGTGGAGCCAACGCAAATACCGCGGGTGCTGATGGTAGTAGGTAATGTTCGCGCCGAGCAGCAGGATCAGCCAGCTCAGATAGAGCCACATCATGAACAGGATGAGCCCGGCGAAGGCTGAATAGATCGCCGTGTACTTGGTGGACGTGGCGATGACGGCGGCAAAGAACCAGCCCGTGAGCTGCCAGAGGATGCCTGCCACTCCGCCGCCGACCAACGCCGAGCCGAGGCGCACCCGAGTGTTCGGAACGAACGCGTAAATGAAGCTGAAGGCCGCGATGATCAGCAGAAAAGGGACTAGGCTGGTAATCAGCTCGATGGCGAGGCCAAACGGCGGCACCTCGCTCAGGCGTTGCACCGTTTGCGAGCCGAACACCGCAGCGGTCATGCCCAGGGCGGTGAAAATCAGCACGGGGCCGACGAGGAGCACGCTGAGGTAGTCGCTGAACCGCTGGGCGGGGGCGCGCTGGCGGTGGATATGCCAGAGGTCGTTGAAGGCGCGCTCGATTTTCTGCATGAGGCCGACCGCCGTGTAGAGCAGCAGGGCCAAGCCCACACTCCCGAGCACCCCCACCTGCATGTTCTCCACGAATTCGATGATGCGCCCGGTGATCTCGGTCCCTTGAGGCCCCAGGGGCGCTAGGAATTGATTCAAAGCCGGTTCGATCTGGTTGTGGACGCCGAAGCCTTTTAGAACGGAGAAGCTCAAGGCGAGCAATGGCACCAACGAGAGCAGGGTCGTGTATACGAGACTGGTGGCCTGGAGCATCAGCTGCCCTTGCGAGAGATCCCGCAGCACCGCGTAAACCAGGCGCAATAGCGAGATGCTCTGCGCTTTCCACCAGGGGTAGTCGCTGGTATCGGGATCCAGCACGTTACGGATGAACCAGCTCTTGAATCCGGCGGCGCTCGTCAGCGGCATTCGGCCTCCATCGCGTACCCGGCGAGTCCAGGGCAAAAAAGCCCTCCTGGCGCTTTTTCAATAACATTTTTTTCCGCCGGACACATCAAGCGCGGCAGGAAAGCCGTCCCGACTCGGCCAATGCAGGGCCGCGCGGACCTGCGGGCGGCGCGGAGGGCGTGACACGAGCCCGCGGACGATGCGGCGGCGGTTTCGGTGCGCGTTGGCCCGGGCGCGGGGGTATACTGCTCACGAGGCGGTGTGCTGGCGTGCTCTTAACAGGAGGTTGAAGATGGCTTCGCGTGACCCGTTGACCGGCTTGCCGACGCACGATGTCAGTAATCAGCCGCCGTCTTTGGGTGACTACCAGGCCTTCGACACGGACCGTGTGCTGACAGAGGCGGTGGGCCGCGAAGGCGAGCCTTGGGTGCGCGATTATCTGCGCGAGCTCGGCGCATGGGCCGGCAGCGAGCAGGCCATGGAGCAAGGTTTCCTGGCGAACCGTCAGCCCCCGGAGCTCGTCGCCTTCGACGCCTACGGCCGGCGTATCGATGAGGTGCGCTACCACCCCGCTTATCATGAGCTGATGCGTGCGGCGATTCACCGCGGCATTCACAGTATCGCGTGGGAGCGGGAGGGCGAGGGAGGCCATGTTGCCCATGTGGCGGCATTGTATCTGCTCACGCAACCCGAGCAGGGGGTATGTTGCCCCATTACGATGACCCATGCGGCCGTGCCCGCGCTGCGCCTGGCCCCGGAAGTGGGGGATCGCTGGGAGCCGAGGTTGCGCACGCGCGAGTATGACCCGCGCAGCCTGCCCATCGGGGAGAAAGCCGGCGTTACGCTCGGCATGGCCATGACCGAGAAGCAGGGGGGGTCCGATGTGCGCGCCAATGCGACGCGCGCTCAGCTGCTCGAGGGTGATGTCTACACGCTCACCGGCCACAAATGGTTCTGCTCGGCGCCAATGTCGGATGCCTTTTTGACGCTGGCCCAGTCACCCGGGGGGCTGAGCTGTTTTCTGGTGCCGCGATGGCGTCCGGACGGGCGACGCAACCCGTTTTTCATCCAACGCCTGAAGGACAAGCTCGGCAATCGCTCCAATGCCTCGGCCGAGATCGAATATCAGGGTACCTGGGCGCGGCGGCTGGGTGAGGAGGGGCGCGGCGTGCGCACGATCATCGAGATGGTGCAGCAAACACGTCTCGACGCGGCAACGGCGCCGGTAGGCATGATGCGCCAAGCGCTCGTGCAGGCGATACACCATGCTCGCCACCGCCGCACGTTCGGCAAATTGCTGATCCATCATCCGCTGATGCGCAACCTGCTCGCCGATCTGGCACTGGAGCTCGAGGCGCAGGTTGCCTTGATCCTGCGTATTGCCCGCACCTTCGATCGGCCCGAGGGCGATCTCGAGGAGCAGTTGCTCGGGCGGGTCGGCACGGCGATGACCAAATACTGGACCAACAAGCGTGCGCCACTGTTCATCTATGAGGCAATGGAATGCCTCGGCGGCAATGGCTACGTGGAGGACTCCATTCTGCCGCGTCTTTACCGCGAGGCGCCGGTAAACAGCATCTGGGAGGGATCCGGTAATGTGATCTGTCTCGATGTGCTGCGCGCCATCGAGCGCGAGCCGCAGACGGTCTCCGCTTTCCTGGCGGAGGTGGAAGCCGCCCGCGGCGGCCACCGCCGGCTCGATATGGCCGTCAACCGGCTCAAGCAGGAATTAAGCCACCCGGAGCAGGCCGAGCCGCGCGCGCGGCGGATAACGGAGCTCATGGCGCTAACCCTGCAGGCGAGCTTGCTGGTGCGCCATTCCCCGGCGGCGGTGGCTGATGCGTTTTGTGAAAGCCGGCTCGGCGACAGCGGCGGAATGCTCTATGGCACCCTCGCTCCCGAGGCCGGGATCGATTTCCTCCTGGAGCGTGCCTGGAGCGCGGAGTGATCCGTTTGCTTACCAGGTCCCGGTATTTTCCATGGAAATCCACGGCTCCTCCGGGGTCAGCGGCTCACCTTTCTGCAGCAGCTCGATGGATATGCCATCGGGCGAGCGAACGAACGCCATCCGACCGTCGCGCGGCGGCCGGTTGATCGTGACACCGCTTTCCATGAGGCGTCGGCAGGTGGCGTGAATATCGTCGACCCGAAATGCCAGATGGCCGAAGTTGCGACCGCCCTCGTAACGCTCCGGGTCCCAGTTGTAGGTCAGCTCGATCAGCGGCGCGGCGTCGCGCAAGGCCCGCTCCGCATCGGCGGGTGCCGCCAGGAAAATCAACGTGAAGCGTCCCCGCTCGCTCTCGCGCCGGCGAATTTCCTTTAAGCCGAGCTTGTTGCAGAAAAAATCCAGCGACGCGTCAAGGTCGCTGATACGGACCATGGCGTGTAGGTATTGCATGGCAAGTTTCCCTTACGCTTGGAGTGGCACTTGAATAAAGAATGTCGGCTGAAGCAGGAGTAGGTGCGCGCGCTGGCAAAATCCAGCGTCGCGCCAGGCTCACAAAGCGCAGAGGCGCGTTCCAGCCTGCTCCAAGGTGGCGTCAGCCTTGGCGAAGCAGAACCGCAGCAGCCGCTGGCCGGGCGGCGGATTCTGATAGAAAACCGAAATCGGGATCGCTGCAACGCCGGCGCTTTCTACCAGGTAATCGGCGTATTCTACATCGGTGCGATCCGAGAGCTCGCCGTAGTCAAGCAGCTGAAAGTATGTCCCGTTGGCCGGGCGAAGCCGAAATCGCGAGGGCCGCAGCAACTCACAGAAACGATCCCGTTTGTGCTGATAGAAGGCAGGGAGCTGCCTGTAGTGCTCCGGCACCTCGCTCATAAAGCGGGCGAAGGCGTGCTGAGCCGGTGTCATGGTGCTGAAAGTCAGATACTGATGGACCTTGCGCAGCTCCGCCGTCAGGCCTTGCGGGGCGATGCAATAGCCGACCTTCCAGCCGGTACAGTGATATGTCTTGCCAAAAGAGGAGACCACGAACGCGCGTGCCGCGAGCTCGGGGTCGCGCAGCAGACTCTGATGCGCTCGATCGTCGAAGACGATGTGCTCGTAGACCTCATCGGCGAGCAGCAGCACCTCGGTGTCCCGGGTTATCTGTGCCAAGGCCTCCAGATCCGCAGCTTCGAATATTGCCCCGGTCGGGTTGTGAGGCGAGTTGAGAATGATGAGCCGCGTGTGGGCGGAAAGCGTGTCCCGCACTCGCTCCCAATCCACGCGAAAGTCCGGCTCGGACAACGGCAGGTGGTGAACGCGGCCGCCGACGAGCGCGACGGCGGGCTCGTAGGCGTCGTAAGCAGGATCGAAGACAATCACTTCGTCTCCCGGACGCACGACCGCGGCGATAGCGGCAAACAGCGCCTCTGTCGCCCCCGAGGTGACCGTCACCTGCGTGGCTGGCTCGACGGAACACCCGTAGAGCGAGCGTGCCTTCGCGGCGATGGCCTCGCGGAGCATCGGCACGCCCGCCGATGGGGCATATTGATTATGCCCGGCACTCACCGCCTCGGCGAGGCGCATGCGAAGCGGCTCTGGTACAGGGAAATCCGGGAAGCCTTGCGATAGATTGATCGCCCCGTGCTCGTGCGCCTTTTGCGACATCACCGAGAAGATGGTCGTGCCGACACCCGGTAATTTGCTCTGCACAGGGGGCAACATGGCCGCACCGTCCTCGCCGCGAAGGGCATGCCGCTGAGATTGGCAGAGCGGGTGGAACGATGCAACGCGTGAAATGACTGCGAGTGGAGCAAGTCCTGCTCGAACGACTTCCTTGTGCCGGTCGGCTCCTTACGGCAGCCTTGCCGCGCTTGCCGGTATGGGCTTTGCCCACCGTCCGTTGTTACCGAAGCAAGCGCCCGCCAGCTCTCTATACTGTACTATCCCTGTTTGCTTGGCGGTGGCATCCCTGCGGCCTCGTTCGAACAGGCTTGCCCCGCTCTCAGCCGCGACCTTAGTGCGCCAAAGGTCACCATTTTTAATGCATCAGTCGTGCCAAT
>NZ_JBXWZQ010000209.1:0-4608 GCF_059432795.1 Nitrococcus sp.
TGTACCGCAAGTTCACGGCGCGAGGGGCGCAAATCGCCGAGCTCTACGAGAAGCGCGAGTACGCGCGGGTCGTACGCGAGATCATGGCGCTTGCCGACGAGGCCAACCAATACATCGACCAGCAAAAACCGTGGCTGCTTGCCAAGCAAGGCGGGCAGGCCGACCAAGTGCAAATGATCTGCACCATGGGCATCAACCTATTCCGGCTACTAACGGCTTACCTGAAACCCATACTGCCGCGGATGGCGCAACAGGCCGAAGCTTTCCTCAACCTCCCGGCGCAGGGCTGGGACGATGCCAGCCGCCCCCTCCACAACCATACGATCCATGCTTTCACGCCGCTCATGACACGTGTGGACACGACTCCTGTCGAGCGAATGATCGAGCAATCCCAGGACACGCTGACACCAGGAGAGCCCGCCGGAATCGGCGCAACGCGTGCTGCGCCGACGCCTGCTGCAGAGCCGATCGCCGAGGCGATCGACCATGAGCAATTCGCCCGGATCGATCTGAGGATTGCGCGGATTACTGAAGCGAGGCCCGTTGAGGGAGCGGATCGCCTACTGCACCTCGTACTGGACATGGGAAGCGAGAGGCGTGAGGTCTTCGCGAATCTGAAGACGGCCTATGAGCCCGCTGATCTCGAGGGACGCCTGACCGTGGTGGTGGCCAATCTCAAGCCTCGCAAAATGCGCTTTGGCGTCTCCGAAGGTATGGTCCTCGCTGCCGGTCCCGGCGGCAAAGAGCTTTGGCTGCTCGAACCCGATACGGGCGCCAAGCCTGGCATGCGAGTCCGCTGATACGTTCGCTCGACGCGCGCAACCGAGATCGACCGGAACATGAGCTCAGGCATGCTTGCTGCGATCAGATTCTTGACTCGCCTCTCCGGTGCGGCCGAATCGCTGCTCCGCTGCTTAAACCGCCGTCACGACACGGCGCCGCCGAGCCCCGAGCAGATCGATGCCCTCCTGCCACAAACCCAATGCGGGCGCTGCGGCTATTCAGCCTGCCGCCCCTATGCAGAGGCGATCGCCCGCGGCGAAGCGAGCATCAACCAGTGTCCACCGGGCGGCGATCACACCATTGCCGAGCTCGCCAAGCTACTCGGATGCAAACCCGAACCGCTCGATCCCAAGCATGGCACGGTGCCGGCGGAGCCAACCGTGGCGTGGATCGACGAGGCAAAGTGCATCGGTTGCACCCGTTGCATTCAGGCGTGCCCCGTAGACGCCATCCTGGGCGCCGCCAAGCAGATGCATACCGTGATCCGTAGCGAATGCACCGGCTGCGAGCTCTGCGTTGAGCCCTGCCCAGTCGATTGCATTCACATGATTCCGACCGCGGAGGGAAGCGCCAACGGAGGCAAGGCTGATCTCGCGCGCGAGCGCTACCGCAACCGCTTGAGGCGCCTGGCTCGGGAGCGCGAGGAACGGCAACGCCGTATCCAAAGCAAGAAAACGCTGCCCCCGCGTGACGTTGACAACGTCGATAAAAAGGCGGTAATTGAGGCGGCTGTGAAGCGAGCGCGTCGCCGCCAAGCCGCCCTCGCATCCGCACGTGCGACGTCTACATCGCGCTCGAACTGAGTCGGGAATACCCGTCAATGAACCGCAAGCGGCGCGCCGCGATATTCCGCTGCCTCCAGGAGGCGAATCCCAATCCGAGCACTGAGCTGCGCTTTCGCACGCCTTTTGAGCTGCTCATCGCCGTTATACTCTCCGCGCAGGCAACGGACCGAGGCGTCAACAAAGCGACCGAGCGGCTGTTCGCAGTCGCCAATACGCCTGCGGCCATGCAGGCCATGGGCGAAAAACGACTTAAGGAATACATCCAGACCATCGGGTTGTTCAATAGTAAAGCCCGCAATATCCTCGCGTGCTGCCGCATCCTGCTGGAGCAGCACCATGGCGACGTGCCGGACAACCGCGAGGACCTCGAGTCGTTGCCGGGCGTAGGACGAAAAACCGCTAATGTGGTGCTCAATACCGCGTTCGGCCAGCCCACAATAGCCGTGGACACGCATATACTAAGGGTCGCAAACCGCACGGGGCTCGCCCGTGGCCGCACGCCGCGGCAGGTGGAAGATCAGCTCACCCGCTGGGTACCGCGGGAATATCTTAAGAACGCCCATCATTGGCTAATCCTCCATGGGCGCTATGTCTGCGTGGCACGCAAACCACGTTGCGCGGCGTGTGTGATCTACGAGCTCTGTGAATTCAAGGACAAGGCGGCGTATGCGAGAAGTTGAATGCCTTCGCAGCGGCTCGATGAAGTTATCCGGCGAATCTCGTTGTCCCAGCCATTGGGCGAGACCTTTTCCCTCGCGGGGCGCACGGAGGCAACGTGGGCGTCGACAACGGTGGGGTCTGAGGTGATAGGTGTCGAAAGCAGCCCGCTCCGTCGAGCGGCAAGGCAGGGACGCACTTTACTATGGCCTCACTCCGCCGGCAGGAGCACTCACTTGATGCAACCTGGGGCAACCGCCGCCTCGGAAAAGGTTCGCCCCAATTCCTTCACCCTTTTAGCAGCTTGGGTTCGCTAGCCAGACGGCCGCACGGTCTCACGAACCTTCTCTCCGAGAAGTATCATAGCACGCTCGCTTTTTTCGACGGCGTTGTACGCTCCTCATCGCACCAGGCGAGTTGCGGGCCTCGAACCAGCAACGGGTGACGATCGCTAGCGTCCGATTACGTACGCGTTCATTGGAACAAAGTAAGCATATTCTCCTGCGTCGTTTCGATTAGCCGCAGGCATGCAGCGCATGGGCAGGTCTTTTGCTATGATTTTCAATCAGAACCGCAATGAGTTTCGCCGTTTCTACATGGAAGTGTGGCGGAAAGCTCAAGCCGAGTTGCCTCTGAGTCCGATGGAACAGAGGGTCGCGGCGGTGGAGGCGGAGCACCCGGAATACCAGCCATTGCTCGAGGATGAGCAACGGGCCCTGGAGCGGGACTATCACCCGGAAGACGGGAAAATCAATCCTTTTCTCCACATGTCCCTGCACATCGCCTTGCGCGAACAGGTCGCCGCCGACCGCCCGAGCGGCATCAATCTTATTCACACTGCGCTCAGCAGGCATTTCGTGGGCGCCCTCGAAGCGGAGCACCGGATGATGGATTGCCTCGCCGAGGCGCTTTGGCACGGCCAACGCTACAATGTGCCACCGGACGAGACGGCTTACATGAGGTGCGTGAAAGCGTTGGCGAGGCGAGTTCTCGGCGCTGACGTGGGGCGAGCGCAAAGCGTGCCATTCGGCCGATAGCTGGCAGGTGAATGGCACGCCACGCACGATGCTGAATTAGAAATCAAGGCACAAGATAGGCGGATCCATGGAAACCCGACCGAAGTTCACGATCGGACAATTAGTTCATCATAAGATATTCGATTATCGCGGTGTCATTGTTGATGTTGACCCGATATTCCAAGGCTCCGAGGACTGGTACGAGATGATGGCAAGAAGCCGTCCACCCAAAGACAAGCCTTGGTACCATGTGCTGGTCCACAACGCCAACCATGGCACCTACGTCGCCGAGCGCCACTTGGAGCCGGACGACAGTGCAGAGCAGATCAATCATCCGGCATTGGGCGATGTGTTCGACCGCTTCGTTGATGGGCGCTATTACCGATCAAGGGGGTCCCACTGAGCGCTGGCGACCCGCGCTCGTGGCAAGCTTGTCTCTTGGCGCTGGCTTGTGCGCAAGAGCGCTATCTGGGCGCGCTGTAGGCAGACGATAAGCATCTGTTTGATTTGGCAAACTTATCCTGTCACGCGCCCCTGATTCGAGCCAAGCGTTCCACGGCATTCAAGCGACCGGTGCTCAACCGTGGAATTTCGGGTTTCCATTGCCGTTCCCGGCACTGGCTCTCGTCGAAGCGAGACGACCTCGCCGATCCGGCCACTGCCGTCCTTACCGTTCGGCCCTGCGCCGCGCGCTTCCCCTGTGACGAACTGCTCGAAGGTCTGCAACAACTTTGACTTTCGACATTGCAATCATCCTGGTGTCAGCCCCCGTGACTGCAACGCTCTAAACCGTCCGCTGGCTTTGCGTTAAAAACTGTACGTGGTGCGGTGATGCGACAGACGGCAAAGAAAGTGTTCGAACCGATGAACGAAAACAAAAAACGATAGGCAATCAGCCACCAATGACGACGGCCACGGTCGGTGCCGGGCAGGTAATCGCCGTTCTTGGCGGGTACACACGCCCGCTCCTCGGACAACCCACGCGCTCGCAGACGCTGGGCGCGGCTGGAGATCCCCAACACCCGAACGGAATGTGTCAACCTCTTTCCGACAGTCACGGCTGTTTTTCTTAATTCATCTTCTCCGTGGTTGATGGGTTGATCGGGGCGTAGGTGTAATTCCCTGCCTGTGGGTCGTTAAGGACATTCTCGGCCATGGTGGTGACTCCATCGTCGGGGTTGATGGTGACCTGCTCTGGTGGCCGTTGCGCGATCGGTCGGCCTTTGGGGTAGCGCTCGGGGTATGCCGCATAGTAGGCATCCAGGGCGGCCTGGCGGCGGGCGTGGACGGCCTCGACGCGGCCGTGGAAGACATCGGCCGGGGTATAGAAGGCCAGCCCTTCGTGGGGGCGATCTTTGTAGGCCGCG
>NZ_JBXWZQ010000210.1:0-14832 GCF_059432795.1 Nitrococcus sp.
TCCATAGCCAGAGTGACCACAAGAGGGCTGACTAATACCGTGCTACATACCAGCGCATCCAAGCTAGGCTGCCATATCGCAGACAAAGAATTGCCGGACGCACGGATGATTCCGAGCAGTAACAGTAGGTATCCTAACGCACTACCCAACGCAAACAACTCCACTGCCCATACAAGATCGGCTAGCCAAGCGCCAACCCCCAAGGCCACCACCCGCGCCACCAGTAAAACTCCCTGAAACATCGTGGCCTGTGACTGCTTCTCTAATACGGAGAACAGAGTACTTAACGGTGACGTGACGAAAACCAGATACAACCATGGCGCCATCCATTGAGCAAAATGCCCGGCTTGCCTCCACTCTGCTCCAAACACTAGCCCGAAAAGGTGTGGCCCACTCACGATAAGCAGCAGCGCGGGGGGCATGGCGATATGAGCTAACTTCTCGAGGATCTTTGCCACTAGCGGCACTAGAGTGCCACCGCGTTGTGCATCCGCTGCTTTGGAGAAAAACACATCTGCGATGGCGCGGCCGACCACCGTCATGGGCATGGCCAGAACGCGGTGCGCGATGACATACAGCCCTGCGGCAGTCGGGCTAAACAGGGCTGCAAAGAACAGCGGGGGGATTTGCGTCCCAGCCGCATTGAAAGCTCCTTCCCAGGTGGAGTAAATGGGAAAGCGTCGATACCGGTTAGCGGCCGCCAACACGCCCTTAAGGCGCACCCCTCGGAAATCCTCCCAGCGCTTGCGGACGGTCTGCGCAGCCAAAGTACCCGATCCCGCAGCCTGCCCAGCGACAAAGCCAAGCAGCAAGGCGAGGGGGCCGAGCGCTACGCCGCCCAGCTGGACGCCTACCATACCCAGCGCTTGGTGTAGCTTAGTGCGGGCAATGACGGAAAACGCTTTGGTGCGAATGGCCCAGTAATTGAGAACTTGGTAGGTGCCGAGCATCAACAACGCGATGGGTAATAACCACAGGTAATCGGCAAGCGCGGGTGTATTTAGGACTTGAGAGATAGGCTGATGGAAAAAGGCGACGATTAGCGTGGTGAGAGCGGTGGTTCCCAGCACCACCGCCAAGCAAAGCACCACCACGTGTGCGGCATGCTGATCGCTTACGGGCAAGGGTATGGCTAGCTGGTAGCGTAGGCTAGCTACCACCCCGAGGATCATCGCTAGCGCCGCGAAGACGCCCATTAGCCCGAAGGCTTCTGGGCTGTACAAGCGTGTGAGCAGTGGCGAGACGAGAATAACAATCGCCTGCCCGGCAGCCGTGCCACCGGCTAGCATGGAGATGCTGCGGGTCGAACGGTTCTTCGGCAGTACGCGCTCAATGCCTTCTGTACGAGCCACTGAATAGGATTCCCTCACGCAACCGTATCTGCAGCCACGCTCAATAGGGCTTCTATCAAAGGACTCTGCTCGTCTTCGCTCAGATACGGATGCATGGGCAGACTGACGACCTGCTTGCTGGCGCATTCGGTGTGCGGGAAATCAGCCGACGACAGTCTCAACGCCGTAAACGCGGGCTGCCGGTAGAGCGGGATTGGATAGTGCACCGCAGTGGGAATGCCCTTTTCCTTCAGCGCAGCCTGCACCGCATCGCGCTGATGCACTCGAACGGTGTATTGCGCATAGGCACTGGCGCAATCGGGACGGATGTAAGGCGGTTGCACAACGGCGGTGTTAATGAGACCTTTTCCCTCGCCGGGGCTCTTTGCGGCTTCTATGTGTTCGCGTCGCATACCGCCCGTAATCATATCCGTATAACGCTGACCAACGGCTTGTCGGCGCTCCAGTTCGTCCGCGAAGACCTCCAGCTTCGGGAGCAAAATCGCCGCCTGTAGGGCATCCATGCGGCTATTTACTCCCACGCGGATATGATGGTAGCGGCGGTCCTGGCCGTGGCGTGCGATCTGACGAATTACGGTGGCGAGTTCTTCATCATTGGTAAAAATGGCCCCGCCATCTCCGTAACCGCCTAAGGGCTTGCTGGGGAAGAAGCTGGTGCAACCGATGGTGGTTAGATTGCACGAGCGGCGGGCCTTGTAGGTGGCGCCGAAGCTTTGAGCGGCATCCTCGATCACCGGCAGTCCGTGCTTTTCGGCAACGGCGTTAATGGCATCATATTCGGCGCACTGGCCATAGAGAGAGACGGCCATGATGGCGCGGGTCCTGGAGGTGATGGCGGCCTCCAGCTTGGTCGGATCCAGGTTGTAGGTGCGCGGGTCTATATCTACATACACGGGTTTTGCGCCAAGCACGGCGATCACCTCCGCCGTGGCAATGAAGCTGAAGGCCGGGGTGATGACTTCGTCGCCGGGGCCAACGCCCAACGCCATTAGGGCGATTTGCAGGGCATCGGTGCCATTGCCGCAAGTGATGCAATAGGGGCTACCGGTAAACTCGATGAGCCGTTCTTCCAGCTCGCCAACCTCGGGGCCCAAGATGTATTTACCATGATGGAGTACGCGCTGGATATTGCGCTCCAGAGCTGGGCGCAGCCGGTCCTGCTGGGTCTTGAGATCGATGAAGTCGATGTTGGTTGTCTGCTCGGCCTCAGTGTCCTGGCTGACCAACCAGTCCAGGGTCTCTTGCGGCGTGGCCGAAGATACCGCACCCAGCGCATCGAAGTGGGCGTCCCGCGTGACGATGCGTGTCTCGCCGCCCACCAATACGGCACTGCTTGCCGCGATCTGGGCATCCTCATAGTCGTGTGCCTGACCGTACAACTCCGCCTGATCGTGGCCGTAGGTGGTGAGCACCCTAGCTCGGCGGAACAGGCTCGCCATGGCCCCTCTGACCGCCTGATCGGCATCGCCCGGCGGCATGCCTGCTTGCTTGAGGGCGCGTCGAGCCAGGTAGTCCAGCGTCGGGAGGCTGGCAGCGCTCACCCAAAGCCGAGCGTCCAAGGCGCAGGCTTGGTCCACTAGGGCTTCCACCGTTTCGGCACCAGGACGGCCCAGCCAGAGATCCAGAATGACGCTGATATCAAGTACGAGGTTCTTATTCGTCACGGTTCAAATGCTTCTTTTCCAGGTGCTGGTGCCAAGCGGCTTTGTCCTCCTGCGGCTCGACGGCTGGAATCCGGCCGCGGTAACCTTTCATGAGAGCGTTCAGTTCGGCGCCGATGCCAGTTGATCCGGTATCCGTCGTGGTATCGCGGGTGGCGGGGGCTTGCCCGGTTTGGGCCGCTGGCTCTACGTCGATGTCGGCCACCTCTACCATTACCGTTCGCCTCTTGAAGCGGAGTGGGCGCACGGGACGCAGCACGCCGTTTTCCCAGATCATTTCCACTTGCATGCTTTAAGTCTCCAGCATTTCGACGCGGCCCTCGCGGAGATGATAGCGCTCGCGCGTGGCCGGGCAGGCGGCCTCCCCTTCACCGCTGAGCGGGAGTTCCAGGCGCTCGCCGTGGCGGCTCATCCAGCCGATTTGCTTAGCCGGGACGCCCACCATTAGTGCGTAGGCCGGCACGTCTTTGGTAACGACGGCACCGGCACCGATGAACGCGTATTCCCGGATAGTGATGCCGCAGATGATGGTGCAGTTGGCACCGAGCGTTGCCCCCTGCTTGACCAACGTATCCCTGTATTCATCTTTGCGGGAAACTGCGGAGCGCGGATTGTAGACGTTAGTGAAGACCATGCTCGGGCCGCAGAAAACGTCGTCCTCCAGGGTGACGTTGTCGTAGACGGACACGTTGTTCTGGATCTTGACGTTGTCGCCGATGGCGACCTTGTTGCCAATATAGACGTTCTGCCCCAGGGAGCAGCGGCTGCCGATGGTCGCGCCGCTGCAAACGTGCACCCAGTGCCAGATGCGTGTGCCGGTGCCTATGCTGGCGCCTTCATCGATTATGGCGGTCGGATGTACCCGGGAATCCGTCATACCCAATCACTCAAATACATTTTTTGCCACAGAAGGACACGGAATGCACGGAAGGGCTCTTTTCATAAGACAAATCTTTTGATGACAACTTTAGGGTGCGAGAAATTCACTAGCAAATCCACCCTGACGCCGGTTGCTTTCAGATAGTTGAGTATTTGGGCTTCGTGCTCCGGCAGCATCTGCCTTACCGCCTTGAGCTCCAGGAGAACCCTACCTTCTACCGTAGATTCGCGCTGTATTGACCGACAACCATGCCCTTGTAGTAAACCGATACAGGAACCTGAGACTCGGCGGCAATACGTTGCCTGTGCATCTCATTGAGCAGCGCATTTTCGTAGACCTTCTCGAGAAAACCTCCCCCAAGATGGCACGCGACTTCATATACGCAGCCGCGGATCCGATAGGTCAGGTCCTCTTCCAGCAGACCATCCATAGTCGTTCTCCAAAATCCTTTGCCACGGAAATACACGGAATGCACGGAAGGAAACTTATATATCTATTTCCGTGTCTTCCGTGTGCGTCCTGGCTAATACTCCAGCGGGAGGGCGATCTGTCGGCCGTCCCGGGCGGAGAGATAGCTGGCAATGAGGACTTCCATGGATTTGAGACCTTCCCGTCCGTCGGTCTCCGGCTCGGCCTCGCCTTTAAGAGTCCGAATGACGTTGTCGTAATACAGCGGATGCCCGTAACCATAAACGGAAGTGGTCTCATAGTTCGCCTCCGCGACCTGCTCATCGTCCGGGTGAGGCTCGGCGAACTCCCAGTGCTGGATGTCGTTTACGGCAACCCCCCCTACTCGCACGGTGCCTTTCTCGCCAAGGATGGTGATGGAGCCTTCGAAGTTTTGGGGATGGGTAAGCATCGTGACGTTCATGGAACCCAGGGCACCACTGCGCCAGCGGATGTTCATAACCGCCGTATCTTCTACCTCGATGTTTCGCTCCAGCGTGGCCGTATAGGCCTGGATGCTTTCTACCGGACCGATGAGCCAGTCAATAAGATCCACATAGTGGCTGGCCTGGTTCATGAGCGCACCACCGTCGAATTCCCAGGTGCCACGCCAGCGCGCGCTGTCGTAATAAGACTGGGGGCGCGTCCAGAAGACATTGAGATTGACCATGTAGATACGGCCGAAACGCTTTTGCTCGACAGCGCGTTTGAGCAGCTGGAGAGTGGCGTTGCGACGGTTTTGCTTGACCACGAACAAATACCGGCCAGCCTCGTCGCAGGCGCGAACCATGCGCTTGGCATCCGCCCAGCGAGTAGCCATGGGTTTTTCGGTGATGACATGAAGGCCAGCCTCTGCGGCAACGACCGCCTGGTCCGAATGCAAACCGCTCGGAGTGCACAGGCAGACGGCGTCCACGTCCGCTTCCTCCAGCAGGTCTTGCATACTAGAATACCCTGGCGCGCCGGCTTTGCCCTGCGCTGCTTTCATGGCTTGCGGCTCGATGTCACAGACGGCCGCCAGCTCAGCCCGATCCGCGTGTTGTTGAATAGCTTCGATGTGCTTCTGGGCAATACGGCCACAGCCAATCAAACCGAAACGGATGCGTTGACCACGGATAGCGGTCAGCTTGGCTTTATGCATAATTATTTGGCTCCTTAATGACGCGCTTTTATTCGCATCCCTCGCCTTGCACAGGCATGTCACAGACTTTACGCTAAAATTACGCTGGAGAAGACTTATTTGCTACAATTTTACTCATTTACAAACAGAACAACGTCCGATTTCAATCGCGCGACATGAGACCAAGCTATCAATTGAGCCACACGAGCGACCGCTGACTATTCCGGCCTCAGAACAGCTATCTTTGACACATTATCGTCGAATGCGATTTTGATAAACCGCGATCTGCTGATTGGAGTCGCTGTGAGCTTCTCGGAAACTGGCACCGTCATAGCACTTTCCCAGTTCTTCAGGTCGTCAGAAAATGAAATCTCAAAAACTGCATCTTTCGCCGCATGCGCCGACGTAATTATCTGCGACGCTCCTCTAGCAGGCAAGATCACCCATCCCGCGCAATATACTTGCATGCTACTGCTTGCGTCGCCATCAAACGCACGATCATAATTATAGCCAGAGACAGAAGTCGACGAAGTGCGATGATAGTTACAATTATTTGTAATTGGCGCAACTTGCTTGTCCTGTCGGATTGGCATGAAAGCTTGCAAAGCAACATTGTCATTACCGTTGTCTGATTTGATATCAATTCGAAATGCATCTGCCAATACATCCGTTTTGAATTTTATCTTTCGACGAAGATCTGTATTACCTCTTACCCTTGAAATGGTATGCCATTCACCGTTCAATTGAGCTGAAATAGAGAAATCGTGCGGCGTGGCCTTGAAGCTGTTACCATGCACGATAACGGCCTTAAATACCTCCGGTTCGCCAACGTCTACCTCAAGCCAGGTGGGAAAATCTGAATGTGACCAATAATGGTTTCCGTAGAAAGCGGCGGCCTGCTCGGGACCATGTCCTTTGGGATCGGTTGATCCCTTGGCTGTATAACGGTCAGTGTTCATCTCATACGCCTGAAATCGGCTGGCCCACTTCAGAAAAAAGGGATCGCCCATCACCTTAAAAAGCCAAAGAAGCTGAGAGACGTGCAACAAATTGTACCCTCTTCTTCCCGCCGTCCGACGAACACCGGGAGGGGCAGCGAGCGAATAGTAGGAAACGAAACCAGCGTCGAATTCTGCTATGTCTCGCCGGACGGCATTCACACCCTGGTTAAAAACGTCCTGCCATTCTTTCTCTCCGGTAACTTTATAGAAATCCAATATTCCAGCGAGCGCTGTAATATGGCCGTTCAGAATCTTATAACTAGTGCCACCAGGATCGGGGGCCTCCTCGATCCACGTAACATTGCCCTCAATGGTGGAGACACCGCCGTCCGCCAGTGAAAGCTCGTAGACTTTCATCGCCTCCTCAGCCATCACTTGGTAGCTTTCTTCGCCGGTGATCGCGAAGGCGCGCTGAAGTACACCAGCGATTCTTGCTTGTCCGATTCCAGAAATCCAACCAGGCTTGAGCATGAATTTTGGAGACTCGAACGGATAGGTCCACACTGCCGCGCCATTTCTTCGCTCGGCTGAGCTGACAAGGTAGTTGGCTTGCAGGAGAAAGTTCTTCCGAAGGGTGGTATCCACGCATCCGGAGACCAGATAATCTCGGTAAAGTGCATTGGCATAATTCGTAATAAAATACGGATTCCTAAATTTTCCTAAGCCGTTGTAGCGATCGCCATAATCATAGACCAGAATACCCTCTGCATCGAGACTGAAGCCCCCAGAGCTGGAAAAATCCGCACTAGATGAAAACGGCGTTCGCGGTGCCGGACCAATATCTGGGCACCTAGCGAGTGCGTGTGATACGCATGCAAGGGAAACAATTGCAGCTAAACATTTTTTCATAAAGACGCCCATTAATGCAGTCAAATCATTATTATTAGAAGCGCTAGATTTTAGCAAACGGTGGATGTAAACTTTCTCTCATTCCCGCCATCCCAAGGCAGGGCAGCTCAAGGAGCCGGGCACGCTACCGCCTGGGGTGTCGCTCCCCGTGTGCCAAGGCGTTGAATTTTCGTGCGTCGACGAGACCTTTTAAGCCTCGACCAGCGCGCTCTCCGGCACTGTCAGGCGCTGGGCCTGGCGCATGACATCGAGCAGCACCGCCACGCGGTCTTCGCCGCGGCGGGCCTGGAACAACGCCTCATACCCGGCAAACGGGCCTTCGATGAGGCGCACCCGTTGGTTGGGGCGCAGCTGCCTCGCTGTGATCAGATCCAGGCAGCCGCTGCTTGCAGCCATTCGCGCGCAGCTCGTCGATGACCGGCTCCGGCACTTCGGTCGGCCGTCCGCCAAACGCCACGAGCCCCGCCACTCCACGCGTTGAGCGAATGCAGACCCAGCTCCCGGCGCCATCGTCCAGCTGCACGAAGAGATACCGTGGAAAGAGCGACTCGGTGACTGTGGTCATGCGCCCACCCCGGCGCAGCCGGACAAGCGGGCGGAAGACCTCGTAGCCCTGGTTGATCAGGTGCTGTTCGGCCCGCTGGTCCTCGCGCGGCTTGCAGTGCGCGGCATACCACCGCTGCATGGCTATTGCTCTCCCTGCTCATGCAATAGAGCCTCGCCAAGCTCGGCGCGCAGCGCCTCGATCTCTTGGAGCAGCGCCTGGCGCTCCTGCTCCTTACGCGGCAAAAAGCGCAGCGCGAGCGCGGCCTTCTCGGAGAGACCCTGCGGCGTGAGCGTATAGAGGTAGGCGCGCTTGTTGCGGCTGTTGCGAAAGTTCGCCGCCTTTACCAACCCCCGCCCTATCAGCGCCTGCACGCAATAATTCACCCGCCCGAGGCTGATGCCAAGCGCGGCGGTGAGCTCGCGCTGGGTCATGTCCGGTTTTTGCTGCAGATGCCGCAGCACCTGGAAGCGCAGATCGTCGGGGCGCATGGCTTGATCTTTCTGCGTCGGGTGTGGCCCCTTTCGGCGGCTCTGTCCGAGGCGCAAAGGGTGCCGTGCGTTCAATGGATGAACGGAGGTAATTTACACCACAACCCCGCTCTGAAGGCAAGGGGTTTGTGGTAAAAATGCGCGGGGTTGGCGGGCGGAACGCGGTGGTCCGGTGCATTGCTAGGCCGAGGTATTTGGACCGTTGTCGGTCACGGCTGCCATAGCGCGCGCGAAATTGCGGAAATCTTCCAGGCCCTCCCAGGTGATGGCATGGACGATGTCCCAATCGATGGATTGATATTGGTGAATCGCGATATTGCGGAAACCCACCGCAGCCTTCATCCGAAAGGACAAAGCCTTGCTGATTACTCCCAGCGTGGCGAGACCCTCGAATGCTTCTCCCATCGTCTGTGGTGCCCTCTGCTCGGACTCGGCGATCACATGCACGGCCATATCCACGCATAGCTGGACTGCGCGGGTCAAATTGACGGTGAGGATGTCCTGACGATCAATGTCCTTACCCAGTTCATCGGCTGACTTGGCTCGCTTCTCCTCTATGCGGCGGACACAACGGCGAAGGGCCTCGAGCTTCTCCTGCAAAATCAACCTATCCATGCGTCCCTGCGTTGGCGTAGCAGCCTTTCCCGGTAAGGAAGGAAATCGGCGCTGTCCGCGAGCATTCGTGACAGGAGGGAAGCGTAGACCGCCTTGTCTCGACATAGCAGCCGCCTTCCGCCAAGCAATACTGAGCGCTTGATCGGCACACCAGCCGATCGCAGGTCCACCAGATCCACGGGACGAGCGGTTGTTTGCGCGAGCAATTCGATCAGACGTGCCTTGCGCTCCTGGCTGATAGGCTCATCAGCCAGGACTGCGACATCAACGTCGCTATCTGCCCGCAACCGGCCCGACGCGAGGGAGCCGAAGACGATTGCGATTTGGATATCCGGCTGCTCGGCGAGCAATGCCGCCAGGCGAGCCAGAAGCGGAGCATTTGGTTCCGTAGCCATAAAATCATTGTTGCATAATTATTGGCACTATCGCGTTCATCGTAGCCATGTGGACGCGTAAGCTGACAAAAGCTCTAGGCTGCTGGTGCAGGTTACATGCAATCCAGCCGGCTACCGCCAGGGGTGTCGCTCCCCAAGCGCTAAGGGATAAATTTTCCTTGCTTCAACTGGCTTCCGGTTTGGCGCACGGGCTGGTAACCAAACTGCTGCAAAATCCGGATGATCTCGTCCCCGCTTAGGTCGCGCGGCAGCTTCATGCGGCGATGACTTCATCCCGCACAAAATGAAGACAAATGACCTTGGGCCCTTTTCCGGGGTCAAAATGACAGGCAACAGCATCTTTAACCATAGCCCTCAACTCTTCCGTTGAATCGGCTTCCGTAAAGATGGAATAGCCTAACGCCCTGGCCTCAAAGCCGCCTTCCTCCGATTCCTGAACAAGGAATACAATCTCGGTTTCCATGCCTTACTCCTCGAGGGCAATGGCGGGAGAGTCATTCGGTGGTTCTACCCAGATAATTCACAGGGCGCGCCAAACAGCCACCCAACGCAGGTATTGAGCCTGCCCCGGCTTTTCCGACGACTTGGCTGTTGGAGTCAAACCGCCACGGCCAAGACTTCATCCCGAACCCAACATGGTTCGTCCTGAATAGACTAACAATCGTAGCAGCCTCCTTTCCCGATAAGGGAAGAAATCGGCGCTGTCCACGAGTATACGTGACAGCAGCGAGGCGCGTAGGCGGTCTCGTCGCGACATAGCAGCCGTCTTCCGCCAAGCAACGCCGCGCGTGATCCGCACGCCGGCCGAACGCAAGTCCATCAGGTCCACGGGGCGAGCGCTTATTCGCGGACGCAAATTCGATCAGACGTGTCTTGCGCTCCTGAACGAAGAGCTCATCCGCCAGTATTGCGAGATCAATATCGCTGTCCGCCTTCGGCCGGTCCGACGCCAGGCGCCAAAGAATCAGCGCAGCACGTCATCGGGGCTTTGCGCCACAGGGAAGCGATCGCACCAGCTCAGCAGTGTCTCGGCGTCCGCGGTCTCGATGCGGCCGCGCTGAGCTTCGGCGAGAAAGCCGAACTTGCGCTCCAGCTCGCAGATCAGGACAGTCGCTACCCTCTGCCGCAGGCCTCGCTTTAAGCCGCGTTCCGTGAAGCGTTCTTCGGCAAATGAGCTCATGGCGTGCACCTCGTCAGGGTAGCGTGTCTCAAACACATGCCGTTCAGTATCATCCAGAGCGGTGCAAATGTCGATAAAATACAGGTACTTATCTTGGCGCTTCATGGTTCACAGGCTGCCCACGCTTGCTTGCCAGGAGGAGTGGCGCTGGTGGGTTTCAGCGCTCCTGTATCCGGCGCCATACGCTGCGCTATCGCCCTACGGCTGCTGCATTGAACGCAGCGCTCCGGCTCTCCGTTTTCACACCACATCTCAGGGTTTTACATCCCTGGCCGCAAGATTACGGCTGCCATGGATGACAGTGATGACCTGCACGCACTCTGACGTTGATCGGTAGATGATCCGGTAACCCTGGAAAATCAGCTCCCGCACATCGTCGGGTTCGGCTTCCGGGACAGAGCGCCCCATTTGCGGATGGTCCTGCAATGCCTCGACTGCCTCGAAGACGCGCTCCATAAAGCGCCGAGCGTAATACGGCGAGTCCTTTGCGATATAGTCGCAGATGTTCTCCAAGTCATCCAGCGCCGGCTCAGTCCATTCAATCCGCATCCCTGAGCAACCGCCGTTTCGCCTGCTCATGCGCGACGGTACGCCCGTCGCCGGCGGCTTTTAGGCCAGCTTCAATCTTCTGCTTGACGTAGAGCTCGTACATAATGTCGTCCCAGCTGGCTTGTTCTGGCAAGTGGTCGATGATCCGCCGGGCGGCGTCTTTAGCAGTCATATTCGCCACGTTTGCGTCCTCCACAGTTTATTTGGCGCTCGGAAACATAAAGCACATCCGCACATTGCTCTCGAAGCCTATGCACCAGCGGCGCCGGGATGTTTTCGTCAGCCAGCAAATACAAGAATGTTATCCGAATGCAACCTCTTCCCCGGCTAGGTAATCTGCAGCAAATGCCTCCGCGGCATAAATGTCTTCTATGCTAAGGCGCGGATGATCGTGAACGATTTGCTCTGAAGCCATGCCAGAGCTTAATTCACGCAGGATTTGCTCAACCGTGATACGCGTGCCGCGGACCACAGGCTTGCTGGCCATAACTTCCGGGTTCATCTCAATGCGATTGTGTGTGCGCATCGCCACCCCAAGCACCGGCTTTGCCAAACACCTAGTGCTTAAAAGCATATCATGGCCAAACTCAAGACTAGGGGTCTATACGAATAGCCCGATTCGGCGAAAAGCAAGTAGGCTGAAGGCGAAGCGAAGCATGGCGCTCCTGCTCCTTGCGCCGTAGAAAGCGCAGCGCAAACGCGGCCTTTTCGGAGAGGCCTTGCGGGGTCAGCTTGTAGAGATAGGCGCGCTTGTGGCGGCTGTTGCGAAAGGAAAATGGATTACGCACACCATCCCTGGCGTGTGCCCTATCGGGCCAGCTAAAGCTGTTCAAAATCGTTCCTGACGACTTTGTCCGGCCTGCGCCGGAATGACGCAATTGGGCGAGCCAGAGATTTCGAGCAGTTGCCCCTGCGAGGCTGATGCCAAGCGCAGCGGCCAGCTCGCGCTGGGTCATGTCCGGCTCTTGTTCCAAGTGGCGCAGCACCTAGCAGCCTGTCGGACTTGAGCAATCGAGGCCAGGATAAGGGATAATCGTCATGAGCTTCTCCGAGTGGACAAATATTGATGAGCAACTTTCGAGCGGTTGATCGAGGCACGGGCTTTCTGCTGCCGCCGTCGGTGGATGAATGGCTGCCGCAGCGCCATCTGGCCCGTTTTGTGGTGGAGGTGGTCGAGCAACTGGACGTCTCCGGCATGAGCCGCGCTTACCGCGGCTCGGGCTCGGCGGCCTACCACCCGGCGATGTTGCTGGGGCTTTTGATCTACGGCTACGCAACGGGGGTATTCTCCAGCCGCAAGATCGAGCGGGCGACGTATGACTAGGTGGCGTTTCGTTTCATTGCGGCCTATCAACACCCGGATCACGAGACGGTGGCGGAGTTTCGCAAGCGGTTTTTGCGCGAAATCGCGAGTCTGTTCGTCACGGCGCTGAAGCTGGCCGCTCAGATGGGAATGCTCAAGCTCGGCACTGTGGCGCTGGACGGCACCAAGGTGGCCGCCAATGCGAGCCGGCACAGCGCCCTTTCCTGGGGGCATGCGCAGCGGATCGAGGCGCAACTCAAGCAGGAGGTGGCCGAACTGCTGGCCTTCGCCGAGCAAGCCGATGCGGCGGATCTGCCCGATGAGCTGTCGATCCCGCAGGAGCTGGAGCGCCGGGAGGCGCGACTGGCGGCGATCGCCGCGGCCAAGGCGGAGATTGAGGCGCGCGCGGCCGAGCGCACGGCCTGCGAGCAGGCTGAGTACGAGGCGAAGGTGGCGGCGCGTGAGGAGAAGACTCGGCGCACGGGAAAAAAACCCGTGGGCAAGCCGCCGGCGCCGCCGGTGGCGGGTCCACGAGACAAGGACCAGGTGAATCTGACCGATGCCGACTCGCGCGTCATGAAGACGAGAAAAGGCTTCGATCAGTGTTACAACGCGCAAGTCGCGGTCGATACCGAGTCCATGCTGGTCGTTGGCGAGCTGTTGACCCAGGCAGGCAACGATAAACAACAAGTTGAGCCGATGCTCCAACGGTTGACCGCCTTGCCCGAGCCTTTGGGTCGGGTTGAGCAACTGCTGGCGGATAGCGGTTACTGTAGCGAACGCAACGTCGATCTCACCCTGCAAGCAGACATTGAACCGCTGATCGCATTGGGCCGCGAAGCGCATCATCGGCCGTGGCGGGAACGGTTCACTGATCCGCCGCCGCTGGGGTGTGAGGCCACTGCGCTGGAGGCCATGGCACAGCGCTTGAAGACGCAAGAAGGGCGGGCTTTGTATGCGCTGCGCAAGCAGACGGTGGAGCCGGTGTTCGGAATCATCAAATTGGTAATGAATTTCCGGCAGTTTTTGTTGCGTGGCCTGGAAAATGCCAAAGGTGAATGGAGCTTGGTGGCCATGAGCTGGAACATCAAGCGCATGTTTGCTTTGCAGCCGGCTTGACCGGCTCACACCCTCGTTCGCCCCCAATATTTTTGGCCCAATCAACATGCCTTTCGACACCATCCAGTTCAATGACGGCTTGGACCAGAAGCTCAGTCCGACAAGCTGCTAGAAGCGCAGATCCTCAGAGCGCATGGCTTGGTCTCCTGCTGTGGCTGTTGCCCATCGCGGCGGCTCCGTCAGCAGGCCCGCCAGGCGCCAAATACGTTCAACTAATGAACAAATTCAATTTACACTACAACCGCGGGCCAAAGGCAAGGAAGTGCGAGCAAGGTGCAATGGGATCAGGGCGGCGGACGGGTTGTCCGGCGCAATCTGCTCTATGATTGCTCCTTACGGTGCGCTACAAACCAGCCCATGTCGGAGCGCCCGAAGATCACGCCGTACGCTCTATGCTGCGTAGCGGCGAATCTCCAATTCCACCGCTTCATTAGTATCTTCGATAAGTTGGTCGAGCACCTGCATGACGGCATCAGAGGCCAAATACTCGCCGCATGAGGCGCATTGTTCGACAGGTAGGCCCTTGACGATCAGAATCCGGCGATCGTCCAGTTTGAACGGCAGGTCCGTCGCAACGCTCTCCATTGATCCACCGCACACATGGCACTTCATACGGTGCGCCTCCGCCTTTTACCTTCTGCCCCGCCACTGGAGCGTTATCTGCAGCGCCACACAGCCGCCGTGCGCGTCCGTTCGCGCGCGCAGCTCGCGAATAACCGCCTCCGGCGTCTCCGCCGGGCCTTTGCGGAATATTACAAGCCCCGCTACACCAAGGGTAAAGTGAATGGGGGCAGCGTTCTCGGCTAGGCCATCGAGGTGAACGAAGAGATACCGGGGGAAAGACCGTTTCGATGAGCGTGGCCATGCGCCCGGCGCCGGCGCACCTGAATAAACGGCGGAAGACCTCGTAGCGCTGGCGGCTCAGGTGCCGCTCGGCGCGCTCATCCTCGCGCAGCTTGCAATGGACAGCATACCAGCAGCGCATACGCGTGATGGAACCTACCCAATCCAGGGTCAGCCTCTAAGAGAGATTTCGTGCCGTTGTCCCTGTAATTCCACGATCAGGTTGCCTCGATCTTCGCCCAACTGCTCGTTGGCGTTCAACAGTTCAATTCCATATACCGTTCCATCTCCAGCGATATCAACGTTAATTGCGTCGCTGATTTTGAGGGTGGTGACCTCCGCGGTCTTCTCGTGCAGGGTTAAGCTCATTTCTGGTGTATGGGGGAAATAGAAGGGGTGGCGTATCCTGCTGACTGCTCACGACCAAGATCACAGTCAGCAGAGGATGGATACGCCATGACCGAGTCTACGCTGCACGCTCTT
>NZ_JBXWZQ010000211.1:0-23985 GCF_059432795.1 Nitrococcus sp.
TCATAAATGAATCCAACGGCTAGTCCTCATCGTTTACGGCGTGGACTACCAGGGTATCTAATCCTGTTTGCTCCCCACGCTTTCGCACCTCAGCGTCAGTCTTGGTCCAGGAGGCCGCCTTCGCCACTGGTGTTCCTCCCGATATCTACGCATTTCACCGCTACACCGGGAATTCCGCCTCCCTCTACCAGACTCTAGCCAAACAGTATCGGATGCAATTCCCAGGTTGAGCCCGGGGCTTTCACACCCGACTTATCCGACCGCCTACATGCGCTTTACGCCCAGTAATTCCGATTAACGCTTGCACCCTCCGTATTACCGCGGCTGCTGGCACGGAGTTAGCCGGTGCTTCTGCTGCCGGTAACGTCAAGACATCGGGGTATTGGCCCGATGCTTTTCCTCCCGGCGGAAAGGGCTGTACAACCCGCAAGCCTTCTTCACCCACGCGGCATTGCTGGATCAGGCTTTCGCCCATTGTCCCAGATTCCCCACTGCTGCCTCACGTAGGAGTCTGGGCCGTGTCTCAGTCCCAGTGTGGCTGATCGTCCTCTCAGACCAGCTACCGATCGTCGCCTTGGTAGGCCGTTACCCCACCAACTAGCTAATCGGACGCGGGCTCGTCCATCGGTGCGAGCTTGCAAGCAGAGGCCCGCTTTCCCCCGTAGGGCGTATGCGGTATTAATCCGAGTTTCCCCGGGCTATCCCCCACCGAAGGGTAGATTCCCACGCGTTACTCACCCGTCCGCCGCTCGCCAGCCACCCTTCCGAAGAAGGGTGCTGCTGCCGCTCGACTTGCATGTGTTAGGCATGCCGCCAGCGTTCAATCTGAGCCAGGATCAAACTCTTCAGTTTAATACTGAAATACTAATCATCTTGACTCGACGCAAACGTCTTGGAACTTCCGAGGTCGTTTCGCCGATAATCTGGCGTAGCCAGCATCGACGCAAACGCCCACACAAGTCATCTGGTCCGTCTTGTTAAAGAGCATCGTCGTACGCTTAGGCGATCGGAAAGTGAAGGTCTATTTGAACTCACCACCTGTGCCTGAGCGCGTCCCCGCCGGGTCAGTGTCAACTGCCTCCCGTTAAGGGACCGCCATTATAGCGCCTCCCAAGCGTTGGTCAAACCCTATTTCGACTTCGTCCTGCGATCGTCTTAAATGTTTGTTATTGAGGTTGACTGTCGACCTGGCTCTTCGGTTTCTGAACCAGCCTGACGCGGGCGATACGCCGCTTACCTACCTTATAGACGTGTGCGCTTCCCGGCGCCACCACTCGCACGCGGTCCTCGATGCACTCACCGTCGACGCGCACGGCGCGTTGTTTCATCAGGCGCATCGCCTCGGATGTGCTGGAGACCAACCCGGCGTGTTTCAACAGAGTGCCGATCGGCATGCCGTCCTCGGGCACTGTCAGGGTAATCTCCTTGAGCTCCTCGGGTATAGCTCTTTTCTGGAACTGCGCAATGAACCCCTCTCGCGCCCGCTCGGCGGCGCTACGACCATGAAATCGCTCAACGAGCTCCTCGGCCAATGAATACTTGACATCCATAGGGTTCTGCCCCTGCGCAACCGCTTCGCGCAGTTGCCCGATCTGCTGCGAGGACCGAATGCTGAGCAGTTCCATATAGCGCCACATGAGCTCATCGGATATCGACATGAGCTTGCCGAATATCTCTTCGGGCGCCTCCCGAATCCCAACATAGTTGCCCAAAGACTTCGACATCTTCTGGACCCCATCCAAGCCTTCGAGGATGGGCATGGTCATGATGATCTGCGGCAGCTGCCCATAAGCCTTCTGCAACTCGCGGCCGACGAGCAGATTGAACTTCTGGTCGGTACCGCCGATTTCGATATCCGCCTGCAGTGCCACGGAGTCATAGCCTTGCACCAAGGGGTAGAGAAATTCATGGACCGCAATGGCCTGCCCGTTCCTGTAACGCTGGGAGAAATCGTCGCGTTCGAGCATCCGCGCCACCGTGCACTTGGCGGCAAGCTGAATCATATCGGCGGCTGACAGCCCATCCATCCACTCGGAGTTAAAAACCACCCGAGTGCGCTCGGGCTGCAGAATCTTGAAAATCTGCTCTTCATAGGTGCGTGCATTGCGCAAGATTTCTTCCCGCGTCAGCGGCTTACGCGTAGCGCTTTTCCCGCTTGGATCACCGATCATGCCGGTAAAATCGCCAATGAGGAACGCCACCTCATGCCCCAGATCCTGAAACTGGCGCAGTTTGTGAATCAACACGGTATGCCCGAGATGCAGATCCGGCGCCGTCGGGTCGAACCCCGCCTTTACCCGCAGCGGACGATTTAACGCCAACCGTGCCTGAAGCTCCCCGGCCGGGAGGATGTCCACCGCACCGCGAGTGATGAGTTGCAGTGCCTCTTCGCTGTCCTTCATTAGCTTGCTCCCGCGCGCGAGTGCGACGTCGCCACAGTCAAGACCGGATACCCCTGGAATCACGAACGCTGAATTTTACCGGAAACGAGAACTACACGGCAGCAGTCACGCGAATGCCGTCGCCCTTTCTCGGTCAGGCGCACAGCACAATCGAGTATTGTAGTAGGGTGCATTGACCGACGCCGATGATCACGAATAATGTTTGCTAGAGAAAATCGGGTAAAAGAACATGGCTTTCAAAACACGTGTCTCAGGCCTGGACTTCAAGCCAAGACCGAAGAAACGACGCGTCCCTCGGCCCCAGCGCTGGCACTGGATCGCACTAGGGATCTCCGGGGTGGTGGCTGTAGCGTCGTTGCTGTCTACCAGGGACGATGCGGGCGCAATGCCCGAGCGCGCCGCATTGCAGCAGCTGCCCGCACAGACGCTAGCCGCAAAAACCGCAAGCCGCACCTTGGAGCTGCCTATCCCAAAGCGGCGCATTCAAGACCTCGACGACCCCAGTGCCGCGCCGCCGCTGCTCGCCTATGCTCCCGGTGCGGACTCGGCAGAGTCCAGCACAGCGCCCCATCCATTGCCGAGCGCCTTACGTTCTCTCTCAGACGATGACCGGGCGGGCAGTGAACCAGAAGACCCACAGGGCAATTGGCAGGCGGTTCGGATCAAGCCAGGCGATAGCCTGGCGGCGATTTTTCAAAAGCGGGGATTGAGCCCCAAAGCCGTATTTGCAGTTACGCACGTGGACAATGCTCCAGGAGGCGCGTTGGAGCGGCTGTTCCCGGGGGACAAAATATGGCTGCGGATCAGCGACGACGGCGCGCTTCTCGCTCTACGCCGTAAGCTAGACGAGACGCGGACCCTGACGATAACGCGAGGCAGTACGCCAGGTGCCGCGTTCCATGCCGAAACGGCTGAGCACGCGTTGGAACGCCGTAGCGCGCACGCGACCGCCGTGATTCATGATTCTCTCTACCAGGCCGCGCTGAGGGCTGGGCTAGACGAGAAGCTGATAATGGAATTGACCGGAATCTTCGGCTGGGATATCGATTTCGTTCACGATGTGCGAAGTGGCGACTCTTTTGCCTTAGTCTACCGGCAGTACTACAAGAACGGTGAGAAGATCCGCAACGGCGAAATCATAACTGCCGAGTTCACCAACCAAGGCAAGCGTTACCGCGCCGTGCGATATACGGACCCCAAAGGCCGGGTCGGCTACTACACACCGGAGGGGAAAAGCATGCGCAAGGCATTTCTGCGCACTCCGGTGGACTTCCGTCGTATCAGTTCTCATTTCAGCAAGTCGAGATGCCATCCCGTTCTCCATGTATGCCGGCCGCATGAAGGCACTGATTTCGCGGCAGCTACCGGAACCCCGATTCAGGCGGCTGGCGATGGCGTGGTCGCCTTCGCTGGTCGCAAAGGCGGTTACGGCAATGCCGTCATACTTCACCACGGGCATAATTACAGCACGCTGTACGGGCATATGAAGCGCATCCGCAAGGGAATTCGCGCCGGAGTGCGGCTCTCTCAGGGCCAGATTATCGGCTACGTGGGCCAATCCGGCTTGGCTACCGGCCCGCATCTGCATTACGAATTTCGCGTCAATGGGGTTCCGCGAGACGTGCTGAAAGTCGCGCTGCCTGACGCCAAGCCCATAGACGATCGGTATTTGGCGGATTTCAAAGACAAAGCCGTCTCGCGGCTGGCGCGATTGGCGGTGATTACGCGCACCCAGCTCGCCAGCAACGAAGAAAGCAAATAGGCCAGCCAATGAGCGAGCTCTATATCGGGCTCATATCCGGGACCAGCATCGATGCCGTCGATGCGGCATTGGTGGCTTTTGATCCGCCGGACCATCCGCCACGGGTGCTATACGCTCGCTCCTCCCCACTACCTCAAGAGTTGGTCAGCACATTACGCAACATCGGCCCCCAAACGCCACTTGTGCGCGTGGCCCGTGCCGATGCCGCCGTAGCCGACGCTTTCGCCGAGGCCACACATGAGCTCTTAGCGGCCAGCGGCCATCGCTGCGGAGAGATTCGAGCGATTGGCAATCACGGTCAAACGGTATGGCATGATGCCGACGGTTGCCCACCGTCGAGCGTTCAGATCGGCGACCCGAATCGCTTGGCACAGAAGACCGGGATCACGGTGGTAGCCGACTTCCGCCGCCGGGATATGGCAGCCGGCGGCCAAGGAGCGCCTCTCGCGGCCAGCTTGCACGGCAAGATTTTTCGCCGGCAAAATATAAACACGGTTGTGCTCAACCTTGGCGGAATCGCCAATATTACGCTGTTGGCGGGCGCTCCTGCGGCGGACATAACAGGCTTTGATTGCGGTCCGGCAAACACATTGATGGATGCGTGGTGGCGACGCCATCACAATGGCAACTTCGATGCAGAGGGCGCGTGGGCCGCCGGTGGCGTCCTAAATAATGAACTGCTCGCCGTGCTCATGGACGATGTTTTTTTCCACCGCCCCGCCCCAAAGAGCACCGGCCCCGAGTACTTCAATCTGGACTGGCTTGCGCGACGGGCCGGCAATACCCTGGCGAACGTGAGTCCTCGCGACGTGCAGACGACCTTGGCCGAGCTGACTGCCATGACTGCTGCCCAAGCGATTCGTCAGGAAGTCTCTAGTCCGGCCGAAGTATTGCTTTGTGGAGGAGGTGTACGTAATCGTTACTTGCAGGCCCGCCTGTCGGCCAATCTGCGGGGATACTGCGTTCGCTCGACCGCCGAGCTCGGGGTGAACCCGGATTTCGTCGAAGCCATCGCTTTCGCCTGGCTTGCTCGTTGCCGCATTCACAAGACTGCCGGAAATGTCCCGGCTGTCACGGGAGCGCGCCAAAGGGTCGTGCTGGGTGGGGTATATGCTGGTGAACGGTGCGCCGCTTCGGCGGAATGAGCCGCCGCTGCCGTCCTGCTCAAGTGCGGTTTCGCGGCGGCCTATCTAGCTTACCACGGCAGCTTACACGCTGAAGGAGGATCCACAGCCACAGGTGGTCGTGGCATTCGGGTTGCGAATCACGAACTGAGCGCCCTCGAGGCTTTCGACAAAATCAATCTCCGCCCCAGTGAGGTACTGAATGCTCATCGGATCGACGACCATCGTAACGCCGTCTTTCTCGATGACCGTATCGCCTTCCTCATCGTTCTCGTCGAACATGAAACCGTACTCAAAGCCCGAGCAACCGCCTCCCGTTATGTAGACGCGAAGCTTGAGATCGCCCTTCTCTTCTTTGTGCAACAGCTCACGGACCTTTTCTACCGCACTGTCCGTAAACACCAGAGGAGCGGCATTCTGTTCTGCAACCTCGGTCATGGGAATTACCTCCCGCAGCAAACGTCATATATTAAGGATATTGTACTGGATTACCGGACGTCTAGTCAATACGGCGACTCGCCGGCCTGAAAGAATCAGGGTAAGACGGCGATGTCAGCCAAACCGAGGCATTCGTCAAGACCGAACATCAGATTCATGTTTTGAACGGCCTGCCCCGCCGCACCCTTGACAAGATTGTCTTCCACTACCAAAACCACGACCGAATCCGAGCTAGGGCGGTGCACCGCCATCCGGCACATGTTGATTCCTCGCACCGTTCGCGTTTCGGGATGACTGCCCGGCGCCATGACATCCACGAAGGCCTCATCCTGGAATCGCCGCTCATAGAGCGCCTGCACGTCGACCTCGGTATCCAAAAGCCGTCCATAGAGGGTGGCGTGGATGCCACGAACGATGGGAATCAAATGGGGCACGAACGTCAAACCGACGGACCTCCCCGCGGCGTCGGCTAATCCCTGCCGAATCTCCGGAAGATGTCGGTGCCCGCTGGCACCGTAAGCACGGAAGCTTTCGCCCGCCTCCGTGAGCATCGTATGCTGTTTAGGCTGGCGTCCGGCTCCGCTCACGCCTGATTTGGCATCAGCCACCAGATGATCGAGATCCACGAGCCCTCGTTCCACCAGAGGCAGAAAACCGAGCTGCACCGCCGTCGGGTAACAACCTGGATTGGCGACCAAACGCGCCGCACGGATTGCTTGCCGGTTTACTTCCGGCAGTCCGTACACCGCCTCCGCCACCAATTCCGGACACACGTGCTCCAGACCATACCATTGCGACCAGACACTGATATCTTTGATGCGAAAATCCGCACTGAGATCGATCACCCGAGTTCCAGCAGCGAGCAACTGGGGAACCATCTGCATGGCTGCGCCGTTAGGCGTCGCAAAAAAGACAAGATCACAGGCCGTAAAATCCTCCACATGCGGCTCACTGAAGCACTGCCCCGTTTCTCCGCGCAGATTGGGGAACCAATCGCTTAGCGCCACCCCGGCCTGGCTGCGGGAGGTAACCGTCACGATCTCCGCCCGCGGATGGCGCAACAACAGGCGCAGCAACTCACCGCCAGTATATCCGGTTGCCCCGACCACGCCCACAGAAATCATCGTGTTCCCTTAACCACTTCGCCTTCTCCACTCTCGCATAATATGGTCTGGCCCGCTCACTCACAATGCCGCTTCTCCAAGCACCTTGCGCATGGCCGCCAATTTCCGAAAGAATATATTGGAGGGGGATTCCTGTAGGCAACGCAACCGACCGTTAACACCGGTCCCAGTGTCCTCGGCCGATCGCATCTAACAGGGAGGCTAGTGCACCGTAGCGTCGTGGGCTGACCGTGGCTGCTCAGGTTGCGAAAATCGGGCGGGCCGTGTGCGGCGGCAACGCTCTTCCAGATTGGGGACTGCACGATGGACGGCCGCGATCAAGAGGTTACGCAAGCACATATGGGCATCGCCCAGGAGGACGAACACGTCGACGCGGGGGAACGCCCCCTAGCCGGCAGTCACATGTTTTTCCTCGCCGTGCTCATCGGCATTGCGGGTGGGCTCGGATCCATTGCTTTCAAGGCAATTATCGCATTTTTCCATAACCTGTTTTTCTTCGGCAGGCTGGGACTGAGCTCTGACGCGAATATCCATGCCGAACCCAGCCCGTGGGGAATAGGCATCATTCTCGTGCCGGTGCTCGGCAGCCTCATCGTCACCTGGATCACGCGCACAGTGGCACCTGAGGCTCGAGGCCACGGCGTGCCCGAGGTGCTGCATGCCATCTACTATGGTCAAGGGCGCATTCGCCCCGTGGTCGTCATCGCCAAGGCCATCGCCTCCTCGGTAACCATAGGTACCGGCGGTTCGGTTGGCCGCGAGGGACCGATCGTCCAGATCGGCTCGGCATTCGGCTCGGTCGTTGGACAACTCACGCGCTTACCCGCCCATCAGCGAGTGGTGCTGATCGGCGCCGGCGCAGCCGCCGGTATCGCCGCCACGTTCAACGCCCCTATCGGTGGGCTTGCCTTCGCGATCGAGCTGTTGTTGGTATCGATAAGTGCCCGAACGGTTGCTTTAGTGGCCATCGCCACGGTGACCGCCACATACGTGGGCGATTTTTATGGCGGGCTGCTGCCATCGTTCGACGTACCTGAACTCGCTGTGTTCGCCGACGATTTGGTCGGTTTTTACACTCTGATACTCTGCGTGCCATTGGGCATCATTCTCGGCTGTGCCTCTTCCGTATTCATCCGGCTTATCTATGAGATGGAGGATTGGTTCGCGCTCCATTTCCGTAATGATTACATTCGCCATATGTGCGGCATGTTCGCCGTCGGCATCATGCTCTACTTATTCCTGCGCTACAGTGGGCATTACTATGTCGGTGGTGTGGGCTACGCCACCGTGATGGATACGCTGCGAGGTACCCTGACGAACCCCGCTTTCCTTGCATTGCTGTTCTTCGCCAAGCTCCTGACAACCGGCTTGACGCTAGGCTCAGGGGGCTCCGGCGGCGTATTCTCTCCCTCGCTTTTTCTCGGCGCGACGTTAGGCTCGGCCTTCGGCAACCTGTTTGCCCTGCTTGCGCCCGGTGCCGCCATCGATCCGGTCGTCTTTGCCGTGGCCGGTATGGCCGGCATGGTCGGAGGCACGACCGGCGCGGTGCTCACAGCCATCACGATGATCTTCGAGCAGACACGCGACTACAGCGCCATGCTACCGATCATCACTACCGTCTCGTTGGCCTACGTCGTGCGGATCAGTCAAACGCCGGAAAGCATCTACACATTGAAGCTCGTCCGCCGCGGCGTGCGTGTGCCGCAAGGACTGCAAGCAGCGGTCTCCTCGGCGAGAAACGCGCGCACCATAATGACCAACGATTATCAGGTTGTGGACATAGCCGAGTTAGAAGCCTGGCAGGCGAAACACGTTCCCGGTCAAGGGCCCCGTCACACGGTGATCGCCCGGGACGGAGAGATCCTAGGACTTGCCCGTGACGAGTTGCTGTACCTCTTGCGCGACGAAGATCCAGAGGCTCTCGTCGAGACGAGTTTCTTCCTTGTCACCGCCAGAACCTCGTGGCCCACCATCGTGCGCGGAATGCGTGCCAAGGGTACGGAAAAGGCGCTCGTCACGCGTACGCAAGGCAGCACTCGCGTCGAGGACTTGGTGGGTGTTATCACGCCGCAAGAGATCGCCCGCAGCGTCAGAGCGAGTGCGGCGCTGCTCGACTGAGCGGCCGTTGACTATTCGGATGGGCGGAGCTTGACCGTCAGCGACGGAAACGGCGACAGGCGGACACAACAAAGCATTTTATCGAAAGCCCAGCGGGATTGCTTCGGAGGCTGTGTTGTATCTTTGGATAAAAGCGTTTCACATCATTTTCGTTATCACGTGGTTCGCCGGGTTGTTCTATCTACCGCGTCTTTTCGTCTACCACGCGATAGCCACGGATATACCTAGCCTGGAGCGGTTCAAGGTCATGGAACGCAAGCTTTATCGGGGCATCATGACTCCGAGCGGCGTGCTCACTGTGCTCTCGGGCAGTTGGCTGCTCTACCTCTCGCCCGGCTGGCTCGCTCAGGGATGGCTCCATGCAAAGCTCCTTCTGGTCGGACTACTCATTGCCTACCATGCTTACTCCGGCTGGCTGTTGCGCGAATTCCGAAACGATCGCAACACCCGGGGACACGTCTGGTACCGTTGGTTCAACGAGCTACCCGTTGCCGGCTTGCTCGGCATCGTCATTCTCGTCGTCGTGAAACCCCTCACTTGACGCCGGAATGCAGCCGGCCCCTGCATGGGGCGTTGAGACGCGCTGCCCGTTTAGCCAACGAGATCTTGCTGTCAATCGGCAAGTTCCGGTCGGGACGCCCGATTTCAACAACTTCCGACGAAAACGAGCGCGCCGCGCGGCACCGATGCGAGCCTTGAAGCGGCACGCTGCGCCTATAAGATGTAAAAGTACGAGCTCAGGACAAGAGCTATCGAATTGGGTATTGAAGTGCCGGCGAAGGTCACGCCGTAGAGCCCGCTTCGCCAGGCGAGTTTCTCATCGGGAAGCGGTCATATCTTGGTCGGGGAGTTTTCAACAAGCATTTGCGTAAACCCAACCAGTCTGCCACAATCAAGTGTTTTTCAGCTGCCCAGTAAACTAAACGCTCGCATTCGTGCGGCGCTATAATGTTTTTCTCGATACCCCGACCTAAAACCCTGGAACCAAGTCAGTGCAACCGCGCACCCAACCACGGCACGAGGGGCTTGTTGCCAGCATGACCCTCTCTCGCGCCAAAGATTCACTCGCCGGCAGCTCATTGGGAGAATACACTGGAACGTCCATTAACCGTTACGGTTCAACGCTTCAGTATCAAATCCGGACTGCCGGCGGTGCGACAGCCCTTAGGCTGGCTGAACGACGAGGTCCATCGATGGCGGCTGTGGCTTGCGGTGCTCGATAAGTAGCTTCCGTGCGTGTGGGCCGCACTTGCCACAATCGCTGCAAACCCCTAGGCACTGGCGCAGTTCCCGCATGGTGCAAGCGCCCTTTTCGAGGGCAGCGCGGATATCCCGATCGGTGACGGCGCGGCAGATGCAGATGTACATGCTCTCGACCTCCATTCTCCACACGCACAACCTACTACCACCTTAACAAGATGTCAAATAACAATCATTACTGTTCGCACCCGTACTCAACCGGCTACTTGCCCGCACGCATCAAGCCTCCCAGCCCCTTGGTCTCCAGAGCATTACGGACCAATGAGCGAACCTCATCGGCATACTCCATAGCGACCGCTTGTTCTAGCAATTCCCTCGCCTCGCGGAAGCTGAAGCTGCGGAGCACCCACTTCACGCGCAGTAAGCTGGTGCGGCTCATACTCAGGGCAGTCACCCGCATGCCAAGCAATAACGGCGCAATACCCGGATTCGCCGCCATCTCTCCGCAAACACAAACTGGCACATCGGCTCGGCAACCCATTTCGGCGATCGAGCTCACGGCGCGTAGAACGGCCGGGTGCAGCTCGTCATACAGGGGTGCGACCCGCGGGTTGTTGCGATCAACGGCCAAGAGATATTGCGCCAGATCATTGCTGCCGATGGAGAGAAAATCGAGACGTCTCGCCAGGCTCTCCGTTTGATAGATCGCCGCCGGCACCTCGATCATGGCGCCGAGCTTCGGAAGACTTGCCACCAGTCCATCCTCGCGCAGCTGCTTGCGCGCGCGGTGCACCAGCTGCACGGCTTCTTCGACCTCCTCCAAGCGGCTGATCATCGGAAACATGATCTGCAAATTACCCAACCCCATATCCGCTCTGAGCATCGCGCGCAGCTGGGTCAGAAAGATTTCGGGGTGGTCCAACATCACCCGGATGCCCCGCCAGCCGAGTAATGGGTATTCATCGGCGATCGGGAAGTAAGGCAGCATCTTATCTCCCCCGATATCGAGCGTGCGCAGGGTAACCACGCGCGGCGCATATGCTTGCAGCACCTCCCGATATAGGCGGACTTGCTCCTCTTCGCCCGGGAAACGGTCGCGAATCATGAAAGGCAGCTCGGTGCGGTGCAGCCCCACCCCGTCGCAGCCGACCTCCAATGAAGAGCTGACATCGGCAATCAGACCTGTGTTGACGTAAAGACCGACCGTCACGCCATCCAAGGTGGTCGCCGGTAACGATTGCAGACTTTTGAGCCGCTCCGAGATTTGCGCATCCTCGCGCATCAGGCGCCGATACTCCCGTCGCACCGCTCGGCTCGGTTGTGCGTATACGCGCCCGGTATACCCATCGACGATGAGCTCGCAGCCCTCTAACCGATCGGCCTTGAGGTCGATTACCCCCATTACCGCAGGAATACCCAGCGCGCGCGCCAGGATCGCGACATGGGAGTTCACCGAGCCGGTTGCAGCCACCACGCCAGCGAGCTTATGACGCGGAATTTCGGCAAGCTGCGTGGCGCTGATCTCATGCCCAACGAGGATGGTCTGCTCCGGTATGCTGCGTGTGTCCTCGGTTCCGGCGGACAATCGCATCAGCAGTCGCCGACCGATATCGCGAATGTCGCTGGCGCGCTCACGCAGGTAGGGGTCCTCCATTTCATCGAATAGCCGCACCTGCTCGGCGATGGCATCCCGGACCGCGCCCACCGCTGACTGACCTGAGCGGATGCGCTGGCGGATCTCTTCAACCAAGGTGTTGCCGTCCAGGATGTGCACGTAGACTTCGAAGAGCATCTGCTCATCGGCCGGCACCTTGCCGGAGAGTCGTTCCCCAAGTTCCGAGAACTCTTTGCGCACCGCGCGCACTGCGCTGAGGAACGTCTCCTCCTCGAGCTCGACGTTTTCCGGAGCGCGGTCCAGGACCGCGGCGAAATCAGTTGCCGCATGGATCACCCGGCCGGTACCGATAGCGACCCCCGTCGCCCCCGGCACGCCCGTCAATGGCCGAATGCGCTTGGCGCCGCCGCCGGTATGCAGGGCATCAATACTGCCGACCGCCTGCGCGTAGGCGATTACACCGGAGAGCTGAGCCGCCATGGTCACCATGAAGGCAACCTCGTCGTCATCAAAACGACGACGTTCCTGGCGTTGGACTACCAAGACGCCCAACAGCTGACGGTAATGGATGACCGGCACGCCGAGGAAGGCATGAAAGCGTTCCTCGCCTGTCTCCGGGACGTAGCGGAAGCGAGGGTGCAACTCGGGATCGCCGAGATTGATCGGCTCCTCACGCTCGGCAACCAAACCGACCAGGCCTTCATGCAGCTGCAACCGCACGTGCCCTGCCGCATCCGGGTTCAGCCCGCGCGTCGCCATGAGGGTCAGGGTGGCGTGATCCTCCGTCACCAGATAGACCGAGCAGACGTCCGAGGCCGTCGCCGCCGCGACTCGATCGACAATGATATTGAGCGCTTGGCGCAGATCTCTGGCGGCGTTAACTTCCTGGACGATGCGATAGAGGATCTCAAGCATTTAGGTCCGCCTCATACGCGGTCCAGATTACCGTATTCGGTAGCGCCGGCTGTAAGGATGGCGCAGGCGTGAACGCGGCTCCGGCCGTTGCGGTGGCCCGAAGGGAAACAGCAGCGGCGCCAGCTGTGTCAACGCTTGATCGTAGACGCGGCGTTTAAAGAACACCACTTCATCGACGGGCTTCCAGTAGTGGACCCAACGCCAATCATCGAACTCCGGCTGCGCGCACGTGTCCAATCGAACAACTTCTTCCGAACCTGTCAATTGCAACATGTACCATACTTGCTTCTGACCGACGCAGACCGGGCGGCGACGGCGATGTATCATGTGCCGTGGCAACCGGTAGCGCAGCCAACCATCCGTGCGCCCGAGCACCTTCACGTGGCGGGGCTCGAGCCCAATTTCCTCGTCAAGTTCACGATAAAGTGCGTCGATTGGCGCCTCATTTCTATTAATGCCCCCCTGGGGAAACTGCCAAGCGTCTTGCCCGAAACGACGAGCCCAGAAAACCCATCCCGCAGCGTTGCTCAGGATAATTCCCACATTAAGTCGAAATCCGTCTGAATCAATCACTTATAAATATGACTGGTAAGCGAAAACATTGAGCCTATTTTTCCACAAGCGCCTGAAAAGCACCAAATCGCCCTCCATCCGCAAGGCTACTTCGTATACTATAGGCCGCCACGGTCGATACCCCCAGGTGGAGAGCCCAATTGACCCTAGCCATCTTCGATCTGGACAACACGCTGCTTGCCGGTGACAGCGATTACCTGTGGGGTCGGTTCCTGGTGGACAACGACATCGTGGATGGGGTGGAGTATTCCGCTCAGAACGAACGGTTCTACGAGGCCTATCAGGCTGGTACGCTCGATATCTACGGGTATCTTCGCTTCGCGCTGAAGCCCCTCGCTCAGCATGATCCCAGTCAATTGCAGCTCTGGCGCGCAAAGTTCATTGACGAGCACATCCGCCCGATCGTATTGGATCATGCTCGGGACTTGGTGGAGTCACATCGCATGCGAGGTGATATTCTCCTCATCATAACTGCTACCAATCGCTTCCTCGCCGAGCCGATCGCCGCTTTGTTCGGTATCGAACATCTCCTGGCGACCGATCCGGAGATGGCCAATGAGCGTTACACGGGAGCGGTCAGCGGAATCCCGACCTTCCGGGAGGGTAAAATCGAAGCCCTGCAGGCTTGGTTGATGCGTACCGGCTACCAACTCATGGATAGCTACTTCTACAGTGATTCGCACAATGACGTTCCCTTGTTGGAGCGTGTCTCTCACCCTGTCGCGGTCGATCCCGACCCTGAACTCCACCGCCAGGCCCTTCAGCGCGGCTGGCCCATTATCAGCCTGCGCTGATTTCTCCGGCCACTTCACTCGCGTTTCCCATCGCCCCTGCCCACGCAATTTCTCGCTCGGCAAGCGGGGAAAGTGCTCGCTAGCGGAACCCACACCATCGGCGATCGGTCTAAATGTTCAAAGTGTATATCGCGAGGATAGCAGCTTCCCGGTAATGCGGTCCGCAGCGGCGGGAGCAACAACCCGTAGCAACCCTAACCCTAGACAGGGAGGTCGTCGCTGTATCCGCCTTAACCTCCAAAGCGTCTAGCCGGTGAGGCTGCCATATCCAGCGCGCAAAACGGGCTGCGCTATCATTTGGCAAGGAACCGTTATTTGGGGAGGCAGAAATGCTTCCCCAGTTTTTTTGGCCGCCAAGTAGCGCTTCTCGTCGCATCCGGCCCTGTCTGCCCGTATACAAGCAATGCGCCGTCGCGTGCACAGCCTCCTTCTTTCAGGGCGCGACTGCCCTTCGTCGTGTTCCTTCAATATGGCGCTTTTCGCCTCACGCGTCTCTCCGCCCCGCGTAGCCTACGAATCGTGCATTCACCCGAGGGATCAGCAACACTTTGTCTTAGGAAGGCACTGAGCACGCGGGTACCGGGCAAGTCAAAACGACATATGAGGTGCAACCATGGCGAAAATCGCATTCATCGGCCTGGGCAATATGGGCGCACCGATGGCCGCCAATCTACTCGAGGCCGGTCATGAGTTGGTAGCCTTCGACCTCCTTCCAGAGGCCGTGGCACGTGTCGCCCAGAAAGGTGCCTGCGTCGCGCGATGTGCTGCGGAAGCCGTGGCTGACGCCACGGTTGTCATTTCCATGCTACCCGCCGGCGAACACGTCCGCGACCTTTATATGGGCGCAGGCAGAGTGCTCGACAGCGTGAGCAACGGCACGTTACTCATCGACTGCAGCACGATCGCCGCCGAGGATGCCTGCGCCGTTGCCGACGCTGCCGGCGCACGCGGCCTGCCCTTTCTGGATGCACCCGTCTCCGGCGGCGTCGCCGGTGCCAACGCCGGCACCCTGACATTCATCGTCGGTGGGGAGGCCCCGGCGTTGGAGGCGGCCCGACCGATCCTCGCGGCGATGGGGAGAAAGGTCTTTCACGCGGGCGGCCATGGCGCCGGACAGATCGGCAAAATGTGCAACAACATGCTCCTGGGAATACTGATGATCGGTACCTGCGAAGCATTGAATTTAGCCGCGGCGCACGACCTGAACCCCGCCGTGGTCTCTGAGATCATGCAGTCAAGCTCCGGCAACAATTGGGCGCTACAGTGCTACAACCCATACCCGGGGCTAATGGAGAACACTCCGGCAAGCCGAGGTTATGAGGGCGGATTCGTCGGTGACCTCATGGCAAAGGATCTTGCCTTGGCAATGAACGCCGCCCTGACCTCGGCGACCTCGACTCCGCTCGGGGCGGTGGCACGCAGTCTCTATGCAATCCATTGCGCAAACGGCAATGGCCGACGGGATTTCTCCAGCATCATTCAGCTCCTGCAGGGTAATCGCCTCAGTTGATTGCCGTTACGGCGCGCAGTCAAGCGAGGCGGCCCAGAACGCTAGCGCAAGAGGTCGAAGGCATTTCTGACGAAAATGGACGAAAGGTGCGCCAAGCGCGCATCAGCTTCCCTGCACCGCTCGATAGGACTCCTGCGTCAGAAGATCAATTGTGCGTTGTGCCTCCTCTCGCACGGCCTCAAGCACGTGCTGCACGGCCGCGGGCGGTGATTCGGAGAGTGCGGCGTGGGCAAGCGCCAAAATACGCTGCTCATCGTCGATGCGCCCACGCAGCACGGCCGTCGTCCCGCGGGCAGCCAAGCGAGCCATGACCAGCTCGCTTAAGATGGGCGTGACATCGCGCTCCGCCTCGGCCGCATCCGGCAGAGCCCCGAGCTGACGCGCCTGGTAGCGCAAGCGCTGGGTCAAACCGTCCCGTTCGGCGGCGCATCGCCGTAGCACGGCTTCGCCGCCCGTTCCTGCCAGCGTGTCGGCGGCATGCCGATATCGGCGCGCCGTTGCCTCGCAATGAGCGACCAACTCATTCAATGCCACCTGCCGATTATCTTTTGGCATCGTTCAGATTTATCTCCCTGTCGGCCGACCGGCTCCCAGGGGCGCGGCGCTGTGAACCCTACCACAGCCGGCAACGTATTTTTGCTCTTCGCAGGGTCGAGCCCGCACGCCCCTCCTCGCTACTGATCGTACACGGCCCACGCAGGTGGTCAATTAGAGCGGCTGCGGCTTTTTTTGCGTAATCGCGCCTACGCGGCAATTTGCCTGCCAACGATCAGTCCTGGCCTAGATGCATCAACCGTTGGAGTCGCGACGATATTGGTGGATGAGTGGCAAAAAGACGATGGGTCCGCTCGGAGCAATTGCGCAAGGGATTGACAATGAACAGGTGCTGCATCGCTCGGTTGGCGCCGCGAAACCGCTCCCTGCTCGCGGCCAGCTTTTCCAGGGCCGATATCAGCCCGTGAGGGTTCCGCGTCAGGCGCACGCTCGTAGCGTCCGCCAGGAATTCCCGCTGCCGTGAGATCGCCATTTGCACGAACTTGGCGAACAGCGGCGCGAGCGCCGCAAAAATCAGGACGGCAAGCATGGCAACCGCCGCAGCGCCTCCCGCGCGTGCGCTGCGCAACGAACGCCCGGTACCGCGCAAGTAGAGGGATCGGAGGGCAAAGTCTGCAACCAACGCGATCAGCCCGACCAATATTCCCACTGCCGTGGCATAGCGCACATCCAAATTGACGATATGCCCCATTTCATGCCCGATGACACCCTGCAATTCGTCGCGATCGAGCTTGTCGAGCAGCCCGCGCGTCACGGCGATTGCGGAGCGATCTGTGTCCATGCCGGTGGCGAACGCGTTCAGCGCTTGTGTATCGAGAATATAGACTTTCGGTTTGGGAAGACCGGCGGCAATGGCCATCTCTTCGACCACATTGTGCAGCTGGGCAAATTCTTGCCGGCTTGCCTCTCGTGCCCCAGCCAAGCCGAGCACGATACGCTCGCCCGCGCGAAACGTGACAACGATCGAGACAATCCCGAACGACGTGAGCAGAAGTGCTCCCCGCACACCCCACGGGCTGAGGTACCAGACGGGCGTGTCGTGCAGCTGCGCCGCCGCAGCCGTATAACGCTCCAGGCTCCAACCGAGTACGTAACCGAGCGCCGCACCTATCAGCAAAAGCAGCAGAACCAGACGGTTAGTATTGCTGCGATTAGCTGCGGCAGCCGCCAGGAAGTCGGTGCGTCGCAACCGCTTAGCGCACTCGTCCGCGCGCCGTCGCGAGTTAGCCGTCGCGATCCCGCAGCGGCGACACGTTGCAACCCCGGTGCGGTTCAGCACGCCGCAGTGGGGACAGTTGACCCATTTGCGCGACATGGCAACTCAGCGCAGATCGACCCGAGGCGTCTCCCGAACGGCGGTATCGACCTCGAAATACTTCCCATGGCGAAAATGGAACATATTAGCAATCATGTTGGACGGGAAGCTTTCGATGGCATTGTTCTTCCCCATGACGCTGTCGTTATAAAATTGGCGGGCGAAAGCAATTCGGTTTTCGGTGCTGGAGAGTTCCTCCGTCAGGTTCGCCACGTTCGCGTTTGCCTTGAGGTCGGGGTAATTCTCCATCAGCGCGAAAAGGCGACCCAGCGCGCCGCTGAGCCCCTGCTCCGCCGCCATCGCTACCTCGACGTCCTGCCCTTCTGCGGCAACCGCCCGGTTGCGCGCCTCGATAACTTGGCGCAGTGTTTCCTGCTCGTAGCTCATGTAGTCCTTTACGACCTCGACCAGGTTGGGGATCAGATCATGACGGCGCTTTAGCTGGACATCGATTTGACGCCATGCATTCTTGACCTGATTACGCAATCGGACGAGGCGATTATATAGGGCGATCACCCAGACGACGGCGAGCGCGACGATGACAAGCGCTGCGATAATGGTGAGGTTCATGCGGCTGGCCCTCCCTGAGCCAACGATGCGAGATCGCGAATCAAGATGTCCTATCCGAAATCCGAGTGCAACGAACTGAAGGTGGCGCGCGGAGGAAATGCGAATGCGATCACGGCGCCGCTCCTGGCCAGACCGAGAAAGCCGGAGGAATAGCGAGCGTGCGCGCTCTGCTTAGCGCAGAATCAAGCCATGCCCTCCTACTCCCGCCTTACGGCCCGATGGCCGATATCGCTGCGATAGTAGGCTCCCTCCCAATGAATGTTGCGCACCAGCTCGTAGGCATGGGTCCGAGCCGAGGCCACTGTCTCGCCGAGTGCGCACACGCACAGCACCCGCCCACCGATATTGAGGAGATTACCATGCTCATCGAGGGCCGTCCCGGCATGAAAAACTTTGCAATTCGCGCGCTCCAGGGCGAGTGCGCCGGAGATGACGTGCCCTTTGGCGTAGCTGCCGGGATAGCCACCGGATGCCATCACCACCCCGAGGCAGGCGCGCTCGTCCCAATCGGGCGAAAGACCACTGAGCCGACCAGCGAGCGCGGCGTCACAAAGCTCGATGAAATCGGACTTCAGCCGCATGAGAACCGTTTGGGCCTCGGGATCACCCAAGCGCACGTTGAACTCGAGCACTTTGGGCGTGCCTTCCTCTGTCACGATAAGCCCTGCATAGAGAAACCCGACGTACTCGCGCCCTTCTTGCGCTAGGCCGGCGATGGTGGGTCGGATCACCTCGCGCATGATCCGCTCCTCGCATTGGGGGGTAACGATCGATGCCGGTGAATAGGCTCCCATTCCCCCGGTGTTCGGTCCCTTCTCGCCATCGTCCCGCGCTTTATGGTCCTGGCTGGAAGCGAGCGGCAACGCCTGCTTGCCGTCGACGAGAACCATGAAACTGGCCTCTTCTCCTTCCAAATATTCTTCCACCACGATGCGCTCCCCAGCAGCGCCGAACGCGTTATCGACAAGAGCCGAATCCACGGCCTGCAAAGCTTCGTCCAGATTCTTGGCGACCGTCACGCCCTTACCCGCCGCAAGACCGTCCGCCTTCACCACGATCGGCGTGCCCTGCGCTCGGATATAATCCCGCGCCGCTTGCGGATCCGTGAACGCCCGGTACTCGGCGGTCGGTATATTGTGTCGAACGAGAAAATCCTTACAGAAGGCTTTCGAACCCTCGAGCTCGGCCGCGAGTCGGTTGGGGCCGAAACAACGCAAACCGGCCTCCTTGAAGGCATCAACCACGCCCATCATTAGCGGCACTTCGGGCCCGACCAAGGTCAGGTCGATTTCGTATTGACGGGCGAAATCCACTAACGCCGGCACGTCGTCCGCCCCGAGACCGACATTCCGGACCTTGGGCTCGAGTTGCGTCCCGGCATTACCCGGCGCTACGTAGACGGTCTCGACACCGCTCGAGCGCGCTGTCGCCCAGGCGAGCGCGTGCTCTCGCCCGCCGCTGCCTATGATCAGAGCCTTCATGATCTCGCTCCCAGTCAACCGGCGAGGGCACCGATAGGCCTAATCCGAGCCGCGGCATCCGCCGACGCGAAGGTGATGAGGGTTCAGTGCCGGAAATGCCTCATCCCGGCGAATACCATGGCGAGCCCATGTTCGTCCGCCGCGGCGATGACTTCATCGTCTCGCACCGAGCCCCCGGGCTGGATAATGGCTTTGACACCGGCCGCCGCCGCGTGATCGACGGCGTCTCGGAAAGGGAAGAACGCATCCGAGGCGAGGACGGCACCATCGAGGCATAAGCCCGCGTCGGAGGCCTTGCGAGCGCCGATGCGGGCGCTGTCAACGCGGCTCATCTGCCCGGCGCCGATACCCAGGGTACGCCCACCGTGGGCATAGACTATGGCATTGGATTTGACGTATTTGGCGACTTTCCAGGCAAAGAGCAAATCTTCTCGCTCGTGCACGCCGGGACGCCGCCGGCTGACCGTGCGTAGCTCGCCGCCCGCGGGCAGTATCGCGTTATCACCCTCCTGAACCAGGAATCCGCCCCACACGCGCTTGAGATCGAACCCGGGATCCGACTCGCCGTTCCACGAGCCATAGGCGAGCACCCGAATGTTTTTCCGCGTCGCCGTACGGGTTAATGCCTCGTCTTCAACGCTCGGCGCAATGATGACTTCGACGAATTGGCGCTCGACGATCGCAGCCGCGGTCAGGGCATCCAACGGGCGGTTGACGGCGATGATCCCGCCGAACGCAGAGGTGGGATCGGTCTGAAAGGCCAGCTCGTAAGCCTCGGGCAGCGCCTCCGCCGTGGCCACACCACAGGGATTGGCGTGCTTGATGATGACACAAGCCGGCTGCTCGAACTCCCGGACACACTCGAGGGCGGCGTCCGTATCGACAATGTTATTGAACGAGAGTGTCTTGCCCTGCAGCTGAGCGGCGCTCGCCACCGACCGCTCCCGAGCCCCCGTTTGCGTATAGAATGCGGCCCGCTGATGGGGGTTCTCCCCGTAACGCAAGGCACGGGTTTTCTTGAGCTGCAGGCCAAGCATCTGCGGAAGTTCGCCTACGCCTTCGCCAACGATCCGCTCAGCGAAATATCCCGCGATGGCGGCGTCATACGCCGCGGTCTGCGCAAACGCGCACGCGGCCAAGCGCTCGCGCGTCGCCTCGCTCAACCCCCCGTGCTCGTCGAGTTCGCTGATTATCAACGGATAGTCGGCTGCGGCCACCACCGCCGCTACGGCCGGATAATTCTTCGCGGCCGCACGCAGCATCGCGACCCCTCCAATATCGATGTTCTCGAGGGCTTCTTCCTTAGAACAACCCTCAGCCGCCACCCTCTCGAATGGGTAGAGGTTCACGGCCAGCAAATCGATCGGCACGACGCCGTGCGCCTGCATGATCGCTTCATCCGCCCCGCGCCGACCCAGCAAACCCGCATGCACCTTCGGATGAAGGGTTTTTACCCGGCCGTCCATGATCTCCGGGAAACCGGTGTAGGCGGAGACTTCTATCACCGCTATTCCCGATTCGCTCAGCAACCGCGCCGTGCCACCGGTGGAGAGTATCTCGACGCCACGCGCGGCCAGCGCATTGGCGAAATCGACCACGCCGGTCTTGTCGGAAACGCTGATAAGCGCTCTGCGCACCGCGCAGAGCGGAGAAGCTAATGACATTCGCGGATCCCGGCTGACGGTCAGCGTGGCGCTGCTTCTGCCAGCTCAGTTCTGATGGAAATTAATGCCGGCCAGCGACGATGCGCATCAACGCATCTTGGAGTCCAGTCAATGCTCTAGTCCGTAGTGCTGCAGCTTCTTGCGCAATGTGCTGCGATTGATGCCGAGCATCTCTGCTGCCTTCGTCTGATTACCCGAGCAAACATGCATTACCGCTTCCAGAAGCGGGATCTCGACTTCCGTTAGCACCATCTTATAAAGGCCGCTGCACTTGCAACCGTCGAGTCGACGAAAATACACGTCCAGCGCCTCGCGGACACAAGAGCGGATGGGCCACGGCTCTCCGAGCCGGGCGGAGCCGGGTTGACTCCCCTCATGGACATCAGCAACTGTGGCTTGATTCACCATCTCGCTAACTACAACCGTTTGTTTTTGACGGAGTTATAGGCTTAAGGCGAAAAGGAAAGCTTGGTCAACTGCCGACGCTTTGTGCCGCAGGCGGTTTATGCTTTCGACAAGGATAGCCGATAATAAACACTATTCCTTTGCGGTTAAAGCGTATTGAGCTCATCAGCGGGCGAGGCGTGGTGACTCCCCCTGGCCAACCGCCGCCCGATGAGGCAAGCCCAACCCTGCCGAATTCGTGGTGGCTCGAAACGAAAGGCGCCCGCATAGGCCTCCCTCACCGTTGCGAGCTGTTCCTCAAGCAGCCCCGAGAGAACCAGCGCACCACCAGGGCGCGTGATACGGGTTAGCTCAGCGGCCAGGGTGCGCAGTGTTCGCGCGAGTATATTGGCGATCACGACGTCCACGCCCGGCGGCGCATCCGCGGCGGTGAGCAAGCGCAGCCGCTCACCGACGCCGTTGCGCGCGGCATTGTCACGGCTGGCCAACAGGGCTTGGGCATCGGTGTCCAGCGCATAAGCGACACGGGCACCAAGGCACAGCGCGGCGACGGCAAGGATTCCTGAGCCACATCCATAATCCACAACCGAGCGGCCGGAAATCGGGGAGGCTTCCAACCATTCCAAGCACAGTGCCGTGCTCGGATGGCTGCCGGTGCCGAACGCCAGACCGGGATCGAGCCGGACATTAACCGCATCGGGTGCTGGGGCTTCCAACCCGGCCGGGATCACCCACAGCCGCTCACCAAACCGCAGCGGCGCACAGCCGTCCAGCCATACCCGTTCCCAAGCCCGATCCGGAACCGCTTCCACGCACCAGCCCGGCGGTTCGCGACCCAGATGGGCGGCTAACTGTGCACGGATCGACCCGACCGCGGACCGTCCTTCCAGCAACGCCACCAAGCGCACCCGGGTCCATAACACAGGATCTCCGGCACTTGGCTCCAGAACCGGATCTCCCCCGGGGTCCAGATAGGTAATGGCCAGCGCTCCCGATTTCTCGAGTATGTTCTCTACCCGAGGGCAGGCGTCGGCTTCCAGGTCGAAGGCGATTTGTGTCCAATCCATGGTGGGAGCGCACCGAATGCGAGACAAAGAGAAAGCACTGGTCTTTCAGATCTCTTCTGTCGCCGCGAAAAGCGCCGCTTGCTCCCGCGTGAAAAAGCAACCGCCCCGCTCGAAACCCGCGATGACGGAGACTTTCACTGCACGGGCGCGGCCATTGCGGTCGCGGGAAGTGATGAGGGTACCCGGCAAGCCGTCCAAGCAATGGCAAGGCGACAATGTTCCATTCGCGTTACGAGAAATGTATACGATACCGGTGTCAGTATCCAGGAAGGCCGGGACGAAGCCGAGCGAGCGATTATTGGTACTCACTCCCCCGGTGCCCTCGTACGCCTGGCTGTGCTCAACGAACTCTTCTAAGCTGATAGTCCGTACCACGGGAGGCCTCTCGCACTGACTCTGGCTGCTTGAGCGCTGGGGATTGCCGCCGCAAAAAATTACTACAATATTAATTTTACATTTTTTGTCAACGCCGCGGCCACATCCGCCCCTTGGCAAAGCAAAGATGGCACGCCTGTCATCCGCTCTCGTCACGATGTTCACCGGGAACCCACAACACGTCCCCGCCGGCGGCGCGATTCACCGTGCGTGCGGCCACGAACAAAAAGTCGGAGAGCCGGTTGAGATAGTGCAGCACCACGGGGTTGATTGTCTCCTCGTCCATTAGCGCCACAATATCGCGCTCGGCGCGACGCGCCACCGTCCGCGCGTGATGAAGATGGGCGCCCGCGGGCGTACCGCCGGGTAGAATGAATGAGCGCAACGTCTCCAGCGAGAGATTCAGACGATCGATTTCGCGCTCCAGCCACTCGACCTGAGCGGCGCACACTCTGAGCGCCTGCTGCTGCGCGTCCTCTGCCTCCGGCATGCACAAATCCGCCCCGACATCGAAGAGATCATTTTGTATTCTGCGTAAGCTGGCCGTGAGTTCCCCCTCGACGTGGAGCCGAGCGACGCCGAGGGCGGCATTGGTTTCATCGACGCTACCGTAGGCGATCACGCGGGTCTGGTGCTTGGGCACACGCCGGCCATCACCTAACGCGGTGTCGCCGCGGTCGCCGGTGCGCGTGTAAATTTTCGTCAGCTTGACCACAAGACTTTCCGATCAGGAGCCGTGTTTGAAGGCGCAAATCGTAAAGCGTATCCGCCCCGTGCATGCCAGGGCGGGATGATGGCAGCCGCGCCACCCCACCGTCAAAAATACCGAATGCACCGCCGCACCGGCGATCAAAAATTCGGCTTGACGCGAGCTTCCTGATATCGAGCAACCGCCGCCATGATTTCCTCGCGGCCGGCCTGCGCACCATACCAGCCCTCGACTTCGACCCACTTGCCGGGCTCGAGATCCTTGTAATG
>NZ_JBXWZQ010000212.1:0-4534 GCF_059432795.1 Nitrococcus sp.
AGCTGTTGCATAACGTTGAGAAGTACCATCTGCCGAAAGCACGCCGACAGATGCAAAGCGAGGGCACATTGCACTTCGCGATGGCCGACGTGAAGTTCGTGCTCGCCTACTTTCCGAATCACCCGAAAGCGCTCCAGCTGGTCTCGGAGATCGCGCGCAAACAAGGGGCGCCAAAATCCGCGGACCAATATTATGTACGCGCGCTTCAGCTCTTCGGTGACTCCAGCATGACCGAGCTTCTGTATGGCCTGCATCTGCATCGTACCGGCCGCGTGGATCAGGCCATCGAGGCCTACCATAAGGCGATCGACTTGGGTCCGAAGAACGCGAACGCCTATTACAACCTCGGCCTTGCCCTGTTGAAGCAAGGCAAGTTCGACGAGGCCAAGGAAGCCGCCGAGCACGCCTACTCGCTCGGTCACCCCCTTCCGGGTCTGCGGGAAATGCTTGCCGAACACGCCCGGAAAAAAAAGTAACCGCCGAGCCGTCGCGGAGGCCCAAGTACGGATTGGCCTTGCTCGCACGCTGCGCCAGGGCAGCACGTTCCCCCCAGAGAGGATCCAATCCCGCATGGTGGCTTCGCTTGAGCCACGGCGGGCGAATTCCCACGAGGCAACCAACCCGCGCCATACTGCCAGGCGAATGGCGGGAGCCGACAGCCGATGCGCGAGGACGCTCGATAGCGTCCAGCCAGATGTCACACTGCTCGGAATGCCTCCGGGGCGGCGTCCCCAGATTTCGTATCCCGCCAGCGACCATGCCCCGCTCCAAACCATATCCTTGTTCGGCTTCATCGCGCGTTGCTGCGCCAGGTCAGCCGCCTCGAACCCATGACAATGACGTGTGACGCACTTTGGAGCAAACCCAAAGCAATGCGTCGAAGCTCGGCGACCTCTGGCTTATGCCAGAGCAGCGGGAGCGACAACGCGGCGATCGCAAGCCCAGCGGCCACGGCACCCCAAAACGCGAGCCCGAGCGAATCGGTTTGCCCGCGTATCATCTCCAGCGTTAGCCGGGCACCAACAAAGATGGCTGCCGCAAACGTCAACGCCCCCGAGGTCGCGCGCAGGAGTGGCCGGATCCCGAGTCCGGCGGCCCCAAGCACGATCGATGCGCTCAGCAGATTCCAGATCAACGTGGACGCGGCAACCGCACAAGCCACGCCATTCAGCCCCCAGCTGGCACCCATCCAGACGGCAATTGAAGACAGAAACAAGCGAAATATGCCTAACCGCCATAAAAGATCGGGGCGACCAATAGCTTGTGCCACCGGCACGGTCACGCTGTCGATCGTACGCGCCATGGCGGCAATACTCAGCAGCGTCATCGGGAAAATCGCGGCGAGCCACTGCTCGCCGAGATAAAGGGGCACGAAAACGGGCGCCACCGCCCCGATGCCCGCCAGTGGCGGCCACAGCGCCAACGATGTCAGCGCGTAGACTCTGCATACCGCGCGCTCCAGCCGCGCGCGATTCTCTTGTATGCGGCTGTAGGCTGGAAACAGCAGACGCCGGAGCACCTTGACGAACCCCTCGCGCGCCAGGGTGGGCGGCATGGAGGCCAAATCGAAGACTCCGAGCAGCTCCGGTCCGAGTCGCATGCCCACGATGGCGACATCCACGCGCATCGCCATGCGGCTAACGATGTTCGACAAGAACAGGTGACGCCCGTACTGAAACAAACCGAGGAAAACAGGCACCGAGTAACGCAACCGAGGCCGCCACCCTACGATAAGCCAACGCCCCGCAATAGTGGTCAGCAATGCCGAAAACCCCGCCACGGCCAGCGCCCAGAAGCCGAATCCGGAGAATGCCAGGCTCAACGCCACCACCGACCGAACCACTACGGCGCACAGCTCGATGCGAGCAAGCTGAGAGAAGGCCATTGCCCGCACCATGAGCGCATTGTGGACGGAGCTCCCCGCGCCTACCACGAAGTTCAAAGCGCTCAACAGCAGCAAGTCGGAAAGCGCCGGCGTCTCCAGGAAACGTGCAACCAGTGGCGCGCTGAGCGCCACCATCGCTCCAATCGCGGTGCCGATCACCACCTGCGTCCAATACGCCGTGTCCAGCTCGATGCGGCGAATACGCCGGCGCTGAATCAGCGCTCCATGAAATCCGGTCTCGCCAAAGATTCCGGCGAATTCCCCGACCAACGCCGCGAGCGCCACGATGCCGTAGTCGTGGGGATCCAGGATACGAGCCAGTATCGGTGTAAGAGACGCCGTTGCCAGTATGCGCATGAATATCGGCAAGGAGGTCCACGCCGCACCGCGGGATAATTGGCCGCCGAGCCCGGCCGTACGAGGCCGGAATGCTGCCATCAGCACGGGCCCCATCAGGGCACCTCCCGCAGAGGAACGCTTGACTCAGCGCGCTTGCATAACCGGTCGCGAACCACACGGAGCGCGAATGCCGGCGATGAAACCCGGTAAGCGTTGGAAAGGCGCGGCATGGTCATGGCGTCACTACGCGTGCGCCGTTGCCATCGCGGAGCTTCAGCCGATCACAGCCACGTCGATAAGCGAGCCGCAGGCAGAATTTAAAACGGCTCCGATCCCAAGGGGTAAACCTCGGGAGTTGCCAAGGATCGGCGCGTTTAGTGGCGGTACCCCAGGCCGTGCTCAGCGCCGCCGTAAAACCCGCCTCGCGGACCATGGCGACGTGACGAGCGTCGTAGTCGCGACCCGGCACCCCGTTGGGGTAGGCGAAAAGGTCCACTGCCTGATCGCTCATTGATTGAAGCTGATAGCGGCTCTCCTCTATCTCGCGCCGGGCCGTGACGTCATCAAGCAAGGTCAATATGGGGTGCGAGCGTGTGTGCGCACCAAGCGTCATGCCAGCCTCCGCCAGCGCGCGCACCCCACTGGCGTCCATCATCAGCGAAGGGGTCGGCCGCCCCACGATTCGTTCCAACCGCGATGCCATGGCCTCGCGGCGATCCGAGGCCTGGTACTTCGCATGCTGCACGAGGCAACCGAGCAGCTCCCGTCGACCGGTGATGTTGCTCGGTCCCGTGACGGCACCGACGCCATACTCGGCCAGATCGACGCGGGCGCCGTGCGGCAGCCTGCGCGTCGCCTCGATGATGCGGTCATTCCACATCACGCCGCCGTCGAGATAGCCCGTGGCTATAAAGAACGTCGCCGGCAGGCCGAGGCGTAAAAGAATCGGCAAGGCGACATCCACGTTATCCCGATACCCATCATCGAAAGTGATCGCCAACGCGCGCCCCGGAAGGCGGCCTTCGCGCAGCCTCTGCACGGCCTCCTCGAGTGGCAGGATACGGAAAAAACGCGCCAGCGCGCGCATGTGTGCCTCGAAGCGCTCGGCGTCCGGGATGCCCGGCTGCAGCGGGTCCGGCTCCGCGAGCACACGGTGATAAATCAGTATGGAAAGCTGCCCTGCCACGCTCAGCAAACACCCCCGTCGAGTGGCTCCGCCACGCGGTGGCCGGACGACACGCGGCTTACCACGTAGCGGTATTTTCCAGAACGCTCCGGCGGTATGTCGGTGACAGGCACGACGTCGACGTGCACGGTTTCACCCAGGCGCTGCCGCAGCCCGGTACGAATGCGCCGCGCCACCGCCTCCCCCCATCGAGCGTCCGGCACCACTTCCACGCGAGTGTAGCTGCGGCTCTCCTGCACAATGCGGAAACGATGCACCCCCATTTGATCGCGAACGGCATAAATCAACGCGAGCCCGTGCATGACGGTACCGTCGGCCGCCACCACGAAGTCCGTATCCCGCCCCTGAATTTCTCGCAGGAGCGGCAAACCCCGCCCACACGCGCAGCGGCTCTCATCGAGCACCCCGACGTCGCCGGTTCGGTAGCGGATAAACGGAAAGTCCGCAGTCGCCAGGTGGGTCACGATCAGCTCACCCGGCTCACCGGGGCGGCTGGGACGCGCCTTGCTGTCGAGCGATTCCACGATGATGTCCTCGGCGGACACATGCAGGCCACCGACCGGGCACTCATGAGCGATAAAGCCGGCATCCCGGCCGCCGTAACCATTAGCCACCGCGCAACCGAAGACCTGCCCAATCAACGCGCGCTGCTCCTCATAGAGCTTTTCCCCGGTTACAAAGGCCACCCGGATGCCCGCATGCACTTCCATACGTCGCTGGAGCGCGCGGGCAGCCACTAACGCGAGCGCCGAGGGGTCACCGAAGAGCATGCGCGGGCGTGTGCGGCGACTGGTCTCCAGAACGCCGTCCATATTCGCCTCGCACAAGGCGAAGGCGCGCAACAGTCGGGAGCGCAGCAACCGGTCCCGCAATCCTTTCAGCCGATCCTGCGCGCCGAGCTCCAGCGGCGAGCCCCAGAGAACGATTTCGGGGTCACCGATGTCCACCCCCCACCACCGGGTGGCCCGCCACTTGGCGGCCACGTCGTGGGAAACCCGCTCCGGCGAGACCCGAAAGACCAGCGGCTCGCCCGTGGAGCCACCGGTGTTGAAGTCGCGCAGCCGGCGCGCGTCCTGCGCCGTTAACCCATCCCCCACAGAGCGGATGGTTGCCTTGTCGAGCAG
>NZ_JBXWZQ010000213.1:0-4966 GCF_059432795.1 Nitrococcus sp.
AGCTGGGCCAACTCGTGCTCGACATTAAGCAGACCCTCATCGAGATCCAGAAAAGGAAGTAATGGGCTGGCCGCGTCTTAGAAGCTTTCTCCGGAATGCCGCCCGTGGCGTGTCCGCTTGCGGACGCCCTGACGTCAGCGTGAGCAACCGGGGCATTTTGCGGGTTGGGGGGCACCGCAGGCGCTTGCGAGCAAGCACGCCACAATTCGGCACCCGTGGCGTGTCCGCTTGCGGACGCTTCGACGTCAGCGTGAGCGACCGGCCCAATTTGCAAGTTGGGGGGCACTGCGGGCGCTTGCGAGCAAGCACGCCACAATTTGGCACCCGTGGCGTGTCCGCCTGCGGACGCCCCTCAGTCAGCGCCGCTGCGATTCTTTTCCTGCTTTTTAGCGCCTGCCTGCCTGCCTCGGCGAACCTTATATGGCCCACGCCGAATCCGGCGTTTCAGAATGGGGAGCCGATCGAAGCTTACGTCCAACCGACCTCCTCCGGTCGGGTCGAGTCGGGACTCTTCGGTTGCGTTCGCAATGGGGGACAACGCTTCCACGAAGGCCTCGACCTCTATCCGGTCAGCCGTGACGGGCGCCGCGAAGCCGCCGACCCCATCTACTCGGTGCTGCCCGGCCGGGTCGTCTACATCAACGAAGTCGCGGGACACAGCAGCTACGGGCGCTATATCGTGGTCGAACACGATGGCGAGGAGCCCCCCTACCATACGCTCTATGCGCACCTTGCTGGCGTGGCCGGAGGCATCACAACCGGCGCGCGGGTTGACGCGGGCATCGTGCTGGGCACGATGGGCCGGTTGGCCTCCTACGCGATCCCCAAGAGCCGCGCGCACCTTCATTTTGAAATCGGCCTCCGGCTAACCGACGACTTTCAGGGCTGGTTCGACCGCCAGCGGTTCGGCAGTAAAAACCGCCACGACAAGTGGAACGGCATGAACCTGGTCAGTGTCGATCCGCTCGATTTTTACCAATCCGTCCGGATGGGCCGGGTGGGTAACTTCTTTGAATATCTGCGCCAATTACCAGCCGCCGCGCGGATACGCGTGTATAGCGGGCAGGTGCCGAGCTTCGTCCGTAACTATCCGGCTTTGGTCACGCGCCCCTACGAGGGCCGTTCGGTAGTGGCTTGGGATATCGCCTTTACGCAATATGGATTGCCAAAGTCCTGGACTCCGCGCTTTGCCGAAGAACGGCTACCCGGGCAGCCCGGTAATGTGAAACTGATCGCCTACAACCCCACACTCATCGAATCCCAGACCTGCCGGGAGGTCGTCACCATGAGCGGTGCCACGCCCGCCATCAGCTCCGGGACAATTGGGTCCCTCCGCAAGCTGTTCGGCTTCCGCTAAATGAGGCGATCAAGCTTTTGCGTAGCGGGCGCTCATGGCTGCGTTTAAAAAATCTCCTTTCCATCCGGTGCGGGATCCACGACGCTCCCAACTTTATGATTAGCACAACCGAAGCATTTGCCGATGCCGTGCGCCGGGCCCGCGAGGCCGGTGCCGTTGGCGTCGATACCGAGTTTATCTGGGACCGCACCTATTACCCCACGCTTGGGCTGATACAGATCGGCTACCCCGATGGCCACTGCGAGCTGGTCGACGCCCCCGCTATCGAGGACTGGTCGCCCCTGGCCGAGCTTATGTCTGACTCCGGCACGGTGAAGATTCTGCACGACGCCCAGCAGGATCTTAACATCCTCTACCGCACCTGCGGCGGGCTGCCCAAGAATATTTTCGATACCCAGCGCAGCGCGGGCTTTGTCGGCCTCTCGTCGACCATTTCCCTGAGTGAACTGCTTAAGACGCTCCTGAAAGTGCGCCTCGCCAAGACCGAGACCCGCTCCGATTGGACCAAGCGTCCCCTGACCGATGCACAATTGCAATACGCCGAGGATGACGTGCGCCACTCCGTGGACCTGATGGTGAAGATTATGGCCAGGGCCGACGCGCTTGGGCGCAAGGGCTGGATCGAGGATGAAATGCAGCTCTACACGGACGAGAGCCTCTACGGGGAGGCTGTCCCCGACACAGTCATGCCACGCGTCCGCGGGAGCGGCTCGCTGACCAATCAGCAGCGCAATATCCTCCGCGCCCTCGGTGCCTGGCGCGAAGAAAAAGCCCGCCGCCGAAATTTGCCGCGGGGGTTCATCCTCTCGGACGACGCCCTCGTCTCGCTAACCAAGCGACCTCCCGGGAAACCGGAAGACATTCGTCAGATGAAAGGTCTCAACGAACGCGCCGCCAACCGGAATCGCGATCACATCTGGGCCGCGATCGAACGCGGGCGCGCCGGCGACCTGCCGGAGCTGCCCAATCAAAAGCACCAGGGCCCCTCGCCGGACGACGGCTACGAGGCCCGCGTCGACCTCGCTCTGGCCTGCATCAAGGGCATCTGCATGGCGGGGGGGATCGATCATGCCCTCATCGGGAACCGCGCCGAAGTGACCGCATTCGTGCTCGGTATCAATGATTTGGAAGCGGGTAGCCACCGTATGCTCCGCGGCTGGCGTGCCGAGTTCTGCGGTAATGCTCTGGCCCGCCTTCTCAAGGGTGAAGGCAACGTTTCGATCAATCCCGAAACCAAGCTACCGAAACTGAGCTGAGCCGACTCCGATTTTTGGCGACCTGCATTAAGCGATCAAACCGTCCCGCGTAGCTGCCATCCCGACCGGACAGATCTTGTCGAAGCAGTCTGGAAAATTCCAGGGTTGTGCAACCGGGGAATACTGATTTTCTACACCCCCTATGACAGAAAACCCAGCACCCAACGGCGGTCAGCCGCAACAGGTTAATTTACAACAAATCGCCCAGCAATTCATGGCCGGCTTGCAGCGCCACTTCGATATGCTCGCCTTCAATATGGCGGCGAGGGAAGGCGTGCAGGAGTCGGCTTACAACGAGCGGGCCAACGCGCCGCGCGTCATGCCAGCGGCACAGCACCATCAAAACTTTGAGCAGATGCAGGCCTATGCCCGTGACCTGCTGGTGCGCCAGGTCGTTGGCGACTGCGTCAACCTCGCGGTGACCGGTATGAACAACGCGCACTTCTTCCTCGCCTTGGTCAAAGCGACGAAGGCGAATGCGCAGGTCAGCCAGGAGGCCCAGCAGGTGGCGCAGGATTCGCAAAAAGCCTTCGTGCCGGCGGCGCTGGACGCCAAGTTCAATAAGCTGGAGGAGGACTACGGCATCATGTGCGAGTTGGAAGACTCCATCGTTTCCCTGGGATTCGTCATGCAGATTCTCCTGCAACAGGGCGGTGTCGTGAAAAAAGCGCAGGTCGATGACAACGCGGAGCTCGTTCTGGAGCTCAAGGCGGTCCAAATCGTCGACAGCGATTCAGATCCCGGAAAGAAGCAGGGCAAACTCGTGGACCAGCGAAAGGTCTTTAAAGAGGGTGACGTGGTGACCCTGACCGATATGGAACTACAATTGGTCCTGGTGACGATCGCATCCTTTGCCGACACCTTGTTTAAGTCGGTCTCGCTCTATGCGAAGTCGATCAAGGACGCCAACGATGCCTGAGGTGGCCGACGCGCATGCCTCCGGCTCGCGATCGCTACGGGTTCTAACGCTGAACATCGCCCACGGGCGCGGGCTCTCCACCTACCAGGGTTTCCACTCGCAGAAGGGCATCGAGCGTTGTCTGCGCCGGGTGGCAGCGTTGCTCGGCAAGATCGACGCCGATATTGTGGCGTTGCAGGAGGTGGACGAAGACTCGCATTGGAATCGGCGCATTCACCTGCTGGATTTCCTGCAGGAACAGGCCGACTACGGGCACGCCTACCTCGGCGTGCACAATCGCCGGGAAGGAAAGCTGCCGCTGGCCTACGGCAACGGGCTTTTGACACGCTTTCCGATTCTCCACGCAGAGCACGAAGCCTTCGGTGGGGCATCCCTGGGGGAGAAAGGCTTTGTCTGCGCGGAGTTGCAGACACCCCATGGTATTTTGCCTTTGGTCAACGTCCATCTGGACTATCGCTCGCGCCTCCGCCGGATTGAGCAAATCGAGCGGCTGATTCAATTTCTCGATGATAAGCACTACACCTCGGACGGCACCCCCCACTTGTCACCCATCGTTTGCGGGGATTTTAACAGTCGGTCCGGCAAGCCAATCGATGCGGTGCGTCACCTGTTCCGTTATTTGCAGGAGCAGTGCGCCTACCAGTTGCATCCCACGGGGCGCGGTTCCCGCACCTTCCCCTCGATCATGCCGGTGCATGGCCTGGACTTTATTTTTGTGCCACCCAGCTACAGGGTGCGCTCCGCGCGCGTCCTGCGCAGCTATGTAAGCGATCACCGGCCCGTGCTCGTGGAGCTGGAGGTTTGAGGATCTTTTTCTATGTTTCGGTTCACGATCATCGGTGTCGGTAAGGTGAAAAACCGCTCCCTGGCGGCGCTTTGCCAGGACTTTGGGCAACGCCTGAAGCGGCAGGGGCAGATTGAGTGTATCGAGTTAAAAGACGGCGACGTGGCGAGTGAGGGGCAGCGTATTCTCGACGTTTTGGCCAAGCGAAGCGACGCCCGCGTTTACGCGCTCGGCGAGGAGGGGACGACCTATCGCTCGAAGGAGCTCGCCGATTCGCTCGTTGAGTTCCAGGGGCAGTCAGTCGTTTTTATCGTCGGGGGTGCCTATGGGTTGAGCGAAGCAGTCAAAAAACGTGCGGATGTGGTTTGGTCGCTCTCGCCCCTCACGTTCACCCATGAGATTGCGCGCCTGCTGCTCTATGAGCAGCTCTACCGCGCGGTTTCGATCCAAACCGGCTCGAAATATCATCACGAATAGACGGTGTGAATCGGCTTGCCATTCGTGGCCGGAGAGTCGATAAGTTCCGGAGTCTATAACACATGTTAACATTCAGAGCATGGGTAGCATCAGTTGGATCAAGTCATGTATTCAGTCAGGTGGAGTCGCAGTCACGCGGTACTCAAAGCGAAGAAGCAAGTGGGATAGCCCTA
>NZ_JBXWZQ010000214.1:0-4576 GCF_059432795.1 Nitrococcus sp.
CGCTCATGGCGCAGCGTCGGCTTCATTCCTACAAGGTTTTCTTCTTAGAGGCCGATAAGGCCGATCCCTCATTCCTGGCCGGTTGGCCGCGTGATGCACTGGCCTGCTTTGCCACCCACGACATGCCAACTTTCACCGGCTGGTGGACCGGCGCAGACATCGAGCTTTACCGCGCCCTTGGTTCGATGACGGCTGAAGAACAGCATCGCCGTTTACGGGAGCGCGACGCCAAGCGTCGGGCACTTGCGCGCCGCTTTGGCGCACGCTCGATGGAACGCCTTTCACCACTCCTCCATGGCGCTATCGCCGGGGCGCCTTGTCGACTCATGGCGCTGCAGGTCGAGGACGCTCTTGGCGTTGCGGAGCAGATAAATGTACCGGGCACCGTGGAGGAATATCCCAATTGGCGGCAGCGTTTGCCTATACCACTCGAGCGGCTAGCCGTTCACCCAGGTTGGTGTGCTCATACAGCCGCCATGCGGCAAGCACGGCCATGATGATCCCGCCACGTGCCACCTATCGCCTCCAGTTTCGTCAAGGAATGGACTTTGACCGGGCCGCATCGCTGGTGCCTTATTTGAAGAGGCTCGGCGTAAGCCATCTCTACGCTTCACCGATCTTCAAGGCGGCAACCGGTTCTACGCACGGTTATGATGTCATCGACTACCAGCGTTTCGACGACGATCTCGGTGGCACAGCGGGTTTCGAGCGCCTCTCAGGGGCATTGAAAGATGCGGGACTCGGTCTAGTTCTCGACATCGTGCCGAACCACATGGCCGCGACGAGCGAGAATTCCTGGTGGCGCGACGTACTGCGCCACGGGGTCAATAGCGCGTATGCCGACCATTTCGATATCGATTGGTCCGCGCCCCGTCTCGTCCTGCCGGTTCTTGGCCAATCTTATCGTGCAGCCCTTGAGGCGGGCGAAATGGTTCTTGGCTATGAGCCGGACGGTCTCATACTAGCTTACCAAGACCAGGTTTTTCCGCTCGATCCGGCAAGCTGGAATCTAGTGCTCAAATCGGCCGGGATCGATTTGCCCGATGCTCCTGCCAAGCTTCTCCACTGGATCGACGATCCCGCCAATGCGGGGCAACTCGCCGAACGGCTGTCGAGGTGCTCGCAAGATCGGGCATTGGTGCACAGCGTCCACGAGGCACAGCACTGGCGGCTTGCTTACTGGCGCGCAGGGCGAGACGCGCTCACCTATCGGCGTTTCTTCGAAATCACAGATCTCGTCGGCGTGCGCGTCGAGGACGAGGCGGTGTTCAGCGATGTGCACAGTTACGTTCTCGCACTTATCGAGGCGGGGCATGTCGACGGCCTGCGGATCGATCATATCGATGGACTCTCTGATCCCCTATGCTATCTGGCAAGATTGCATGATTTAGCTCCGAGCACGCCGATCTGGGTGGAGAAGATTCTCGCCCCGGGCGAATCCCTCTCTCGGGGATGGCCTGTTGCCGGCACTACCGGCTATGAGTTTGCTGGCTTGGTCGGCTCCCTTCTAACTAACCCGAGTGGTGCAGTTACGCTTAGCGATGCCTATCAGGCTTTCACAGGTGCTTCTTGCGACCTGGAGATGATGTGCGCCAAGGCGAAACGCGAAATTCTCACCTGGAATCTCGCCGCCGAGCTCGAAATTCTTGTTCACCTTGCCCACGAAGCGGCGGCACAAGACGTTACGGCGCGGGACTGGGGAGCCGACACGCTGCGTCGAGCACTGGTGGCACTCGCGTGCGCCTTGCCCGTCTATCGCACCTATCTTGCTGGCATCGGAGAGAACGAGAACGACACCGCAGTTCTGACGCAGGCCAGCCACCAAGCTCAAAGGACAGCCGGACTCGAGGACCCGTCAGCGATTGACGATCTGGTGCGTCTTATTCGCTCAGGCGTTGGCCCGCAGGCCTTAAGACTGCGCACGCGGTTCCAGCAGACCACCGGCGCGCTTACAGCGAAGGCAGTGGAGGACACTCTCTTCTATCGCTACAACCGTCTGATCTCGGCAAACGAGGTCGGGAGCAAGCCGGATCCTCTGGGTCTCGATCCAGCGTCCTTCCATGCAGCTATCGTCGCCCGCGCCGTGGAGCAGCCAAGCGGAATGTGTGCCACCGCCACCCACGACACCAAGCGCGGCGAAGACGCGCGAATGCGCACTGCTGCCATTTCTGAGGCGCCCTGCGAGTGGAAGGATGCCATCCGCGCCTGGGACGCTATGCTGGCCGATACGGACGCGCCAGAGCCCGAGATGCGGTGGCTGTTCTATCAGGCGCTCCTCGGCGCATGGGATACCTCAGATCCCGCAGATCTTACCGGACGGATGACCGCTTACGTTCTAAAGGCTGCGCGCGAGGCAAAGCAGGCCACAACCTGGACCCATCCCGACCAGTCTTATGAAACTCGCCTCACCGATTTCGTCAAGCGCGCGCTGGCAGAGCCGGCCTTCATCGAGGCCTTCGAAACCAGGGTCCGCACCTTCATCGCGGCCGGTGCACGTAAGAGTTTGGTACAACTCGCGCTCAAACTGATGCTTCCTGGTGTGCCGGACATTTATCAGGGCACCGAATGGGCCGATATGACCCTTGTAGATCCAGACAACCGCCGTCCGGTGAACTTTGCCCAACGAGCCGCCGCCTTGGATAGTCCCGACTGCTGTCCCGACGTGTTCTCCCAAACAAAGATGGAACTTATGCGCCACCTGCTAGCGCTTCGCGCCGAGGTGCCGCAATTCTTTACGAATAACGATCTCGTTGCGCTACGAGCGTCTGCTAGCGTACAAGGTCGTTATCTGGGTGTGGCACGTCGCCATGGCGACTCCCTTCTAGTCGTCCTGGCGGAGCTCTCCGCGCCGGACACGCGTCCGTTGCACGGCCCGCACTTCTCCCTGCCGTCAGCGTGGCACAATGCCACCTACGACACGGTCTGGCCAGTCAACGCTGAACTCTTGCAGACGGAAGGAAATATTGGTCTGGCTGATGGTTTTCAAGATACGCCACTGGTGGTGGCGCGAGGGGCTTTGGCCGCTTCGTATGCTCCGTGAACCCGTTCTGTGTTGCGGCGCACGCCCGGTGCGGTTCAGTCGATTGGGTTTGATTCGCCCGGAGATCACGCCGCCCTCAAATTTCCACCGACGCCGAGACACGACCCGCGCTCAGTAAACAGCGGTCTATGGATGTATTGGTTTACGCACGGATAACAGTGGCAGCGCCTTTGAGCGTGGCGTCCTTTGAAGTAATCATATAGATTGGCACAGGTTTAAGATAACCAGTCAGTCGGCCCTTGTTTTCAAATGCCCGCCGGAATAGGCTCGCGGTTAGGTTCGCAAGAATATTGGGCGCGATGCCCCCTCCAATATAGACGCCGCCACGGGCGCTAAAGAACAATGCCGCGTCTCCCGCAAATCGACCGAGCCAAGTGACGAAGTACTCCAACGCGCGCACGGCGTTCCCATCAGTGTTCATGCGAGCTCGTTGAACGATGTCCGGAGCGGTCAACGCCGCGTCAGCCTTCTCTTTTGTGTTGGACAGTGCTCGATACGTCGCGACAAGCCCCGGTCCCGACAGAACCCGCTCCGCCGAAACCCGTTGCCATTCCTTGCCCAGGCGCTGCAATAGTGCGAATTCGTCCGCATCCATCGCGGCAAACGATGCATGCCCCCCTTCGCTCGCAATGGTTTGCCACTCGTTGGCGGCTCGGATCAGTGCGGCCACGCCGAGTCCGGTTCCAGGCCCGAGCACGACCTTTGGAGCGTTAAGAACCGGCTCCTCTCCGCCGATTTGACACGTATCAGCGGGACCAAGCAGTGGCAGGGAACGAGCGAGCGCTTCGAAATCATTCAATATGATCATGGAGGTGAGCCCCAACGCCGATTTCAGCTCCTGGCGTGAGAACCACCACGGTGAATTGGTCATCTGAACGAGATCACCGTCAAGGGGGGCGGCGACCGCAAGGGCGCCGACAACTGGCCGCCCATTGCACTCCTGCAGAAACTTCTGAGCCACCGTCTCCAAGGAAGGGAACGCGGCACGAGGGTACCGCCGAAACTTATGGATGACGCCAGAGTGTAGATCAGCCAAAGCGAAGCGGGCATTGGTGCCGCCAATGTCGGCGACAAGAGCCTCCGATTCGCGATTATGTGTTACCATGGCTGTTCCTTTAATATTTATTCAGGATAATCTTTCCCGTTCAGTTTGTCGAGCGAAAGGAAGTACGAAGTCCACGCTGTGAGTAGGCGTATAATAATACCAATTGCACATTGGCACGTCGGCAGATCGGGCAGGAGGTTCTGGTGTTCGGCGATCCGGTCTCGGAGTGCAGCCGGACGCTGGACGGGCTGGCAGGCCTACTGGATTGGGCCGCAATCGACACCGCTCTCAGCCCGATTTATGCCTCGACGAAGGGCGAAGAGGGCTGGCCGCCGCTGGCACTGTTCAAGGCCCTGTTGCTTTCGATCTGTTACGACCTTTCGGACGAACGGCTTGCCGACACTGCGGCATCTGGCGAAGCGAAGTCGGGACGCAGGCACGGTTCCTAAACGCAGAGAACGTTCGCCCCCAGTCGCGTCCGCTCCGCCACT
>NZ_JBXWZQ010000215.1:0-9141 GCF_059432795.1 Nitrococcus sp.
TGACAATGCCCCCGGCCGCTGGTCCGGGGCCATGCGAAACTGGAAGCCCGTCGGCCCTGTGTGGCTGAATCCTGAGCCGGCACTAAAAGCAGCATGACAGAGGCTCCAACTACCTTGACAGACACCGTACCGGTGGGGCGACGGATAGCATGATATTGACGCTGCGCATTCCCGAGCTCATCGCCGAGCGCGCCCGCATTTACGGGGTGGAGCGCGTAGTCGTTATGCTTCGGGGCGCGGGCTGATCGGATAACCGTAAGCGTGTCTACCGGCCGTATCGGCACAAGACAGACACAGCTCGCCCACCGCGGCGTCTCGCTACGGCGGCCAACGAAATCCGGAGCCTGGACTTCGCCACTGATGCGCTTTCGCGCTTGGATCGAGGGCTTCAATGGACACACCTGCGCCAGGCATACCTATCCGATTAGCTCCATAAGAACGCAGGGTCTGAAGATTAGATGTCCGACATATCAATAAGTTCTACAAGATATCCATTTATAACAGCGACCCCCAGTTAACGGTTTAGGAGTTAAAGGGATAGGTATGTGCGCCAGGCGTGTCTGAACGCTAATTTTAGGCAGAAGATGCCAGGTTGAACTTGGCCGTACGGCTTGGCACGCTGTTAATCCTATACGGTGGTGGGTGATGCCCCGGCGCTCGTCGGCGGGTTCATCGTGCTATTACGCGGTGTGGCTCGGCATGACGAAAGGAGTGTTGATTGCCTATACACTGACAGGGAGAAGCGCTGCACGGTGGAGTCAGTTGGCATAAGGCGCGGAGTAAAAGGCAGGACATCCCATTCAATGCTTCAGCAGATTCTGCGTTGGTTCCTCACTGTGTCAAAAACCTTTACATATTTTGAGAGAGAAAGATTGCAAGACAATATTCTCTATTTTAATAGATTGATTATATAATATTTTTTTTGTTTAGCCTGTTTCTTGCAGAGGTTATGAATAGTGCTTGTTTAGGAATTTCTTGTGTGGTTGACCCGTTGTCCTAAGCTCTTCGGTGGGTTCGGGAGAATCTTAGTCCAGGGTTATTATTTAAAATTTTCAGATTGTTATACAAGATTCCACTCGTCCTTCGGCAAGGGCGTCTTGAGAGTAGTCGAAGGGTTCAGCCAAGAAGGGTTTGGTGGTTTCCATGGCGCTGAAGAGTTAACTCGTAGCGCCGATATTCTTCAAGAGTAGGAGGCGTCTATCGATGTCAGAGGAGCGACAAACCGGAAAGGAAGGCGATGCGAGCCGCGGGTCGGTTGACCGCAGCCGGCGCCGCATCACGACGGCGGCGGCAGCGGCCGTTCCGGCGTTTTTCATCCTACGACCTCGATTGGGGGCGGCCGCTTCCAACGCATCGGTGGGTAGCGGTACAGCACAGGCTACGCCTTCGTGCAGAGGGCGCTCGCCCGGATTCTGGAAGAATCACCCCAGCGAGTGGCCTGCCGGCTGCAAGCCGGGTTCGCCAACCCGCGTGGCAGAGAGGCACCGCCAGCAAGGAGTTGATAGCGCTCAGTATCCGGCTACGGGATTTGGATTAGCAGGGCGGCCCGAGATCGTATTCGAAGAGGGAACGGCGTTTTTCGATCTCGTTGCATGGGGCGAGCATTTTGATGTTCCAAGCCCGGAGCAGTTGTCCCTCATGAGCGTATTACACCTTCCAGGGAACAAGGAGGATCCCTATAAAATGGGAGCTTATTTCGTCGCGGCGTTGCTTAATGCGAAAGGTGGCTTGACGCGGCCTTTGCCGGTGGAGACGGTGCAGGAAATGTGGCGACAGTGGGTCCGCCACGGGTATTATTCGCCGCCGCCGGGAATGGACCGCTGGTACGCTGAAGACATCAAGCGTTACTTCGAGACCACTTGGGCTTAATGGCCGGTTCTTGTAAGGGCGTGACGCAGCGTTGGTATGCCAGCGTTGACGGGTCCGTGCGGACCCGCCGCTGGGAGGACGGGTTAGTCGTCTACCGTACCGATTCCGGCGAGACATTCCGATTCGATGTGGCCGTATTCAAGGTGCTGGATCGGCTGGCGGCCGGTTCGGTGCCCGCCAGTGACCTCTTCGCGCTACTCGACGACGAGGCGGTTGGTGAGGAGGCGGAAGATCTGCTGGCAAGGCTGGAACAGGCTGGGCTGGCGAGCCGGGAAATGCCATGTTGATCGGCGAGCTTGGGGTGGCGGAGGTCGCTCGCCGACTGCGCCGCGACGGCTTTAGTTTGTATCTGTTTCCCTTCACTGTGCGCCTTTACAGCCGGTTCCGTGAGCTGGCGTCCGCTTTGACGCATATGTACGCTGATTTCCGGCTGGCCGAGGGCGCGTTTGCCGATTTCAGCATAAAGATTCGACCGCGACGCTGGTGGAAGCCGCAGGCGGTCTTCGAGCTCGACGGCCAGCGGCCTTTTTGGCCGTTACCGGCCGATCAGGCTTATCCCATGTTCGAATGGGGCCTGAACTGGTGCATCGCCAACTACGTGCAGGATTATCTCATTCTTCATGCCGCAGTCCTGGAAAGGGATGGCGGGGCGTTGATTTTGCCGGGGCCGTCCGGTGCCGGTAAGAGTACGTTGGCCGCCGGTCTGGCACTCTCGGGCTGGCGTTTACTCTCCGATGAGTTGACGCTGCTACGCTTGACAGACGGGAGTGTCCAAGGTTTGGCTCGGCCCGTGAGCCTGAAGAACGAATCGATCGAAGTGGTGCGGCAGCTTGCCCCCAACGCCGTGCTTTCGGCGGTGTCGCACAATACGGTCAAGGGCAGTGTGTGCCTTTTGGCCCCGCCGGCCCCCTCCGTCGCTCGCCTTGCAGAAGTCGCCACACCGCGCTGGCTTGTTGTGCCCCAATTCGAACCCGGCGAAGAGACCAGGTTGCGGTCATTGGGCCGTTCGTGCGCCTTCATGGCCGCCGCCCAATCCGCTTTTAACTATGCCGAGCTCGGGGTGGCCGGCTTCGAGCTGCTTGCCGATACGCTCGCGCGTTGCGCGCCCTTTTCCCTTACCATCGGTTCCCTGGACCAGGCTCTGATAGTGCTCGACGAGCTTGCGGCCGCCACAGCGAACGAGGTGAATGTTTCATGAGCTGGCGTTCGCAGCCACTGCTGATTCGTGTGCTGGCGCAGCCATCGCGGATGGCGCGGCTTAGGGATTGCGACTGGGATTTGCTCATTCAGCAGGCGCGGGCGACCGGGCTGCTAGGCCGGCTCGATTGGTTTGCCGGCCAGCTTGATCCGCACGTCCAACTGCCGGCCGCTCCGCGTGCCCACTTGCGTTGGGCGGCGCGTAAAGCCGAATGCCGCCACCGCGAGACCCGCTATGAGATAACCCGTCTCCGTCACGCGCTTCGCCGGACAAGGGTCCCGCTGGTACTACTCAAAGGAGCGGCTTACGTGCACGCGGGTTTGGACCCAGTCCATGGGCGTTTCTTCGAGGATGTGGACATTCTCGTTCCGCGCGGCCGTCTCGCGGCCGTGGAGAGCGCGCTCATGTTGGCCGGCTGGTCGCCCACTCACCTCGATGCCTACGATCAGCGTTACTATCGCGAGTGGATGCATGAGCTACCCCCGATGGAGCACCACCAGCGCGGCACCACAGTGGATGTTCATCATAACATCCTGCCGTTGAGCGGACGGCTACGGCCCCCGGCGACGCTATTGCTGAGCGCCGCGGTGCCATGGCCGGAGGCGGATATGGGGGATGTTTTTACGCTCACGCCTCCGGATATGGTGCTGCACAGTGCTACCCACCTTTTCCATGACGGCGAATTGACGTCTGGACTGCGAGACCTCTCGGATCTGGACCTGCTGCTACGGGAGTTATCCACCGAACCGGCGTTTTGGGACAGGCTCGTGGAGCGGGCCGAACAGCTGGCCTTGGGGCGTCCGCTGTTCTATGCCATTTTCTGCTTGGTGAGCGTATTGGAGACGCCGGTCCCGTTGACTGTGCGACGGCGTGTCGAGGCCGTTGGGCCGCCGTCGCTGCAACGGGTCCTGATGCTCGGGCTGCTTCAGCGCGGCCTGCGCCCGCAGCATCCGAGCTGTAATGGATTGGATGTGCGCCTGGCGCGCCTTGCGTTATACGTGCGCTCGCATTGGCTCAAAATGCCCCCGCTGCGTCTGATTCGGCATCTGCTACGTAAGGCTATGGTGCGAGAGATGGCGCCTAATGCGCTGCGCTGATGCGCGTGCTAACCGCCCGTGAGTTGTGTCTCGGAGATTTGAGGCAGCAAGCCCAAGGGGAGTGGGAGTAGTAGCAGCCGTCTCGGCGGAGTTCTGCGGTAGCCGCCCAATGCTTGGGTGAGGCGAGACCGGTATTTCAAGATCACCCTAATGTCGTCCCCCTATTAGGAGTCCATGATAATACCGACGCTGAGATAAATTTTCAGTTGGGTGACATGAAGGCACATGCGAGAGGGAAGCCCCGACAATTTCGAGTTGCGTTGGCGGAGCCGGTTCGAGCGTTTCGGTCGGAGTTACGATTCGGATGCGTTGATCGCCGGCTGGAGCGCTAGCGGTTTGGCGGCGCGGCTACGCGCCTTCGAGGCCCTGCTCGACGGCGCGCAAGGGGAGTGGCTCGATGTCGGCTGCGGCGCGGGTACTTATGTGCGGACGCTGCTGGGGCGGGGGGTGGAACGCGTTTACGGGTTAGATTACTCCGTGCCGAGCCTGGAGAAGGCCAAGGCCATGACGTCTCGTGATGCAGCTGGGTGGTTAGCCGGTGATGCGCGCCGGCTGCCGTTTCGAGCGGCGGCCTTTGATGGTGTGCTGTGCTTTGGCGTGACACAAGCGTTGGCCGATTGTGAGTCGCTGGTTGGTGAGCTCGTCCGAGTTACCCGGCCCGAAGGCGAAATCTGGATTGATGGCCTGAACCGCGGCTGTGCGTTGCACGCAGGCGAGGTGTTGATGTGTGCGCTGCGGCGGCAGCCGCTGCGAGTACGCTATGAGAGCGCTACAGGTCTCCAGCGGCTGTTGCTTGCAGCCGGCTGCACCGAGGCGCGTATCAATTGGGTGCCTATCTTCCCCCGCAAGTTGCAGCGGCTACAAAGTGTAAGTGAGGGGATACAATTGGGAAAAGTGCCAGGAATCGGTCGGCTGCTGAGCCATGCGTTTGTTGTACATGCTCGAAAGGGGCCAGCGCCACCAGCTACCTCACCGGCGGGTGTGTGATCCCTCGCTGAAGGCTCATCGCTTACGATCGAGGAACAGACTGCCGGCGCGAGTTTTGGCGGTGACCCTGTGGACGGCCTGCTGGATCTCTTCTGAGAGGTTAGAACGCCAGCTGTGAGCTGCTATCTCAGGATTTTTAAAAACGCTGTAGTAGCGGCTCTGGTGAACGCGGGTGCTTGCCTTGATAAAGGCGTGTGTCTGCGTACTGAACTCTAAACCGGTCCAGTCGAACATCCGCCGAGTTACTGCCTCAGGATTCTGGCACAGGTCCTCGTAGCGTATTGTGAGTATACGTTTATTGTCGGCCGTCTCGATCAATGCCTTGTCGTTACACAGCACCCATTGCCAGGCCAGCCGCTCGATGGGCGGAGCCTGGCGTAATTTCTGCAGGGTGATTCCATATTCATGGGCGATCCGGGTTCGGGCGAGCAGGGCAAGCAGGGGGAAGTCTTCGCCCAGGCTTTCCCCGTCGGTGAATTGTTTCTGGCTCTTTCCACGGATTACCGATGCGACATAGCCGCAGGGGTGGCGGATAATGAGCACACCAACAGCTTTGGGTAAAGCTGTGGTTATGGTTCCAAGGCGGGCCACCGATTCAATGGATTTCCAAAGCACTCGGGCCTCGCGCGTGGCGGAATCCGGAAGCCACAAGCGCGTGGCCGCCTCGCCTTTGACCCTGGCTTCTAGCTTTGCGATACGTATAGCGAACTCATTCCACAGATGGTGCGGATACGATAAGTAGGACTTGGCGAATGTAGGTAAGGAGGCTGCAATCTTGGTATCTCGGAGTGCGGGCAGTTTGCCTACGAAATCCTCTAGCTGCCTGGTATACAGCGGGGCTTCCGCAGGTTCCGGTGCTATGGGCATGAAGTTCAATCGACCAAAGCTGTCAGGTTCGTGGCGATACAGGGTGTCAGGGTGGCTATCATAGATCTTTCCCAGCCAGGTAGTGCCGGAACGCGGCATACCGAACAACAAGATAGGCCCGCGCATGCTATCGGAAGTCATGGTCTCAGCACCTGATGATGAGCGAGTCTCTCGCAATGTAGTGAATATTCGTATTATCAAGGAGTGTGCGTGACTGCTTCTTGCGAAAACCTGCGGTAAGGCCTGCTGGAGTATGCCGCAGTTCTCACCCCTTAAAAATAATGAAACACTACCAGAAAGCCAGAAAGTATTTCGTTTAGCCTTTATACAGCCACTAAGCTGGAGTGAGCCAAGGAGATTGATTCTATGTACGGTGCGTGGGGGCAATTGGGCCGCTCGGTCGGTGCGAAATGTCATTTGACTCAGCAATGGCTGGCTGAGGGGGCGCAGTACACTTTGTCCGAGGGTTCTATTGGCCTGACGGCCGGAGCGGGGGCTTTCTGGCTGGAGCGGGAGGATTTTGTGCTCGCGGGGGTGGGGCAGCCGCGATGCGGAGGCCCTGATCGATCTTCTGCGACGGAAGAACTCGAGACTTTCTTGGAGACCTATCGGCGCCGCGGCTATCTGGCCTGCTGTGACTTGCGTGGCAGCTATGCATTGCTCCTCCTTGACCGGCGAAGCGGTAACGGTCTGGCCCTGGTCGATCGCCTTGGCACTTGGCCGCTTTACTACGCCAAGACGGCAAGTGGGCTACTGGTCGCTACGGCCCTCGATAAGCTTGCCGCTCATCCCGTGGCTACTACCGAGCCGGAGCCCCAGGCCCTTCTGAGCTATCTCTATTTCCATGTTGTGCCATCACCGCAGACCATCTATCAGGGAATGCACCGGCTGCAGCCCGGCCAGGGGCTGCGCTTCGATGCCGGTGGCTGCGCCGTCTGGACCTACTGGCAGCCGCAGTACATTGAGGACGCGGACTTGTCCTGGTCAGAGACGGGCGCCGAGCTCCGCCGCCGGCTGCATTCTGGTGTAGAACGTTCGCTGGATTCTCGATCGGTAGGCGCATTTCTGAGTGGTGGAACGGACAGCTCGACCGTGACGGGGATGCTAAGAGAGGTCACTGGTAAGGCGCCGCAGACCTTTTCAATCGGTTTCGATGCCGACGGTTACGATGAAACGGGGTATGCCGAGAGAGCTGCGAGGCATTTCGGCTCCGATCACCAGCAGTATTATGTGACGCCTGCGGATGTCGCGGCCGCCATCCCGATCATTGCCTCCGGCTATGATCAGCCTTTCGGCAACGCTTCGGTCGTTCCGGCTTATTATTGTGCAAAGATGGCTCGCGAGCGCGGTGTCGAACTACTACTGGGAGGTGACGGTGGCGATGAGCTTTTTGGCGGCAATGCGCGCTACGCCAAGCAGTGGATTTTCCAACTGCCCGACCACCTACCCGTCGGTGTGCGGCTGCACCTGCTGCAACCCCTCGCTCGTCGGCTGCCGTCGTCTCTCGGGTTGCGCAAGCTTCGCAGCTACCTGAATCAAGCCCTGTTGGCGATGCCGGATCGGCTGGAAAGTTACAATTTGCTCACGCGAATTGGGCTCGAGTGTATTCTGCAGCCGGATTTTTTTGCCGGCATCGAACCCGATCGGCCACTAGAGATGATCCGTGAAGTCTATTGGTCAGCACAGGCTCAAGGGACGATCAACCGCATGCTTGCCCGCGATCTCAAGTTTACGTTGGCCGATGATGATCTGGTCAAAGTCAGAGGTGCCTGTGCTCTAGCCGGCGTGGATGCGGCCTTTCCCATGCTGGATGACGAACTGCTCGAGCTCTCTTTGCGGCTGCCGCCTACTTGGAAGGTAGGTCGAACGAAGCTGCGTCCCTTTTTCAAGGATGCTCTGCGGGATTTTTTGCCTCGCGCCGTGATCAGGAAGCAAAAGCATGGTTTTGGGCTGCCATTCGGTATCTGGCTGACTCGCGACCCAGCGCTTCATGAGCTGGCAGGAGACAGTTTAGCGGTGCTACGTAACCGCGCTATCGTGCGCCCGCAATTCCTCGACGAACTTATGTCGCAGCGCCTGCACGAACATCCCGCCTATTACGGCACATTGGTTTGGACGCTAATGATGTTGGAACAATGGTTCCAAACAAGAACACGCGGGGACAAGCGCGGAGGGTTGTCCGCGGCGTTCGGTGCGCTATGAGCGGCGTGCGCGGTGGTAGAGACTCTGCACGCGGTCGCGTGCCGTGCGCAGCCCCGGTCGCAGCCATTGTTCGGTAGCCGCCAAGGCGCGTCCTCGAAGGCTCGGGCTCCACGCATCGAGTCGTGCCAAGCGCGTTCCGGTGTCCGTCCAGCGCCGCTTATACGGGTTTTCCCCTGCGCCGAGATAATAAGCGTGGAGCCCTTGGTCGAAAAGGCCCTCTATGATTTTCCAGTTGAGATAGGTGCCGGGGGAGAGCTCGCCGAGGTCGGTGCGGAAGTCTGAGCGCAGCCCGTGGACGCAGCCCCTGTGCTCGAGCTGCAGTTCCGCCGCCACCGGCAGCCCATCGAGTGTAAGCAGCCAAACGGAGAGCCAGCATTGCTCGCGGGCGTGCTCTAAAAGGCGGTCGAAAAACGCTTTCGGGCCGGGCTGATCGAGCGTGGTTCCGGTGCTGTGTTTCCAGCTCGTGGCGGAGAGATTTCTTACGATGTTCCCGGTCTGCTCGTCTACCTCCTTGCCTCTCAGCCAAATCAGCTCTAGTTTCCCCGCTCGCTGCAAGTGATTCGCCGCCAGATTATTGCCTTTTTTGAGGCGGCGGCTGCGAGTACGGTAGTAGGCTTCCCAAGTACCGCTCAGATCGATCGAATAATTCGTGGCCTCGGTTTGCCGAGCGACACTAAGCCCCGCCTGACGCATGGCCTCGGTCATCGCCGGTACCGACGGGGAAGCATGATGAAGCGCCCGCAGGGTGATTTGATCCCAGCGCCGGGAGTGTGTCCGAAGCCAATGCGCAATGGCCTGCGCAACGTCGGTGAGGTAGTCGGGAGCGAAAAGGATGTCCGCAAATTGGTTGTCCGGCACACTCAGCAGTTCCAAACGGCGAGAGTAAATGCCGGCCTCGCGCCCGGTGGTCCGCACCAGCGG